>NZ_JAHPIV010000001.1:302611-457738 GCF_019039105.1 Desertibacillus haloalkaliphilus
TGCCCCCCTCTAAAAAAAACAGAAGTCCACTCATGCTAGCGAGACCCCAAACGGTGGTAACCGTTTGCGGCGACGTTCGTCGACGTAGTGGAGACAATGCAGGATGCGGTGGAAGCCTGCTCTTGGCTTTCACAAGCAAACGGCATTGAATCCACGAACAGGGGCGAGCGATTCCAACAACTCCTCCCTAGAACCACGAAACTTGCACCACCCCATGAGCGGGCACCTCACCCTTTTATAAACCACTACTCCATTCGTGCCCCCCTCTAAAAAAAACAGAAGTCCACTCATGCTAGCGAGACCCCAAACGGTGGTAACCGTTTGCGGCGACGTTAGTCGACGTAGTGGAGACAATGCAGGATGCGGTGGAAGCCTGCTCTTGGCTTTCACAAGCAGACGAAATTGAATACACGGTCAGGGTCGAGCGGTTCCAACAACCTCAGCTTTATAATGAAAAATAACCCTTGCAACAGCAAGAGTTATCGATATTGCGCTTCACAACGATAAATGCGCATCCCCTTATTCGAGAACTTCTCTTCATACTCCGTCATAATGTTTCCCTCAACATCACTATTGTGCAAATCAAGACTTACATTATTTAAAATTAACCCATACTTCGAAAAGCTATGCAACGAATATTCAAACAGACCTTGGTTATCCGTCTTAAAATGAATCTCACTTTGTGGCTTTAAAACCGACTCATACATCGCCAAGAAGCTCTTATACGTCAAACGGCGCTTCTCATGACGATTTTTCGGCCAAGGATCCGTGAAGTTAATATAAATCCGATCAATCTCTTCATCCGCAAAAAACGAAGTCAGCTCATTGACATCATCATTCAAAAACTTAACATTCTCAATTTCAGCATCTTTCACGCGCTGCATCGCACTAACGATAACACTATCATACTTTTCTATCCCAATATAATTAATCTCCGGATGAGCTTGTCCCATCCCTGTTAAAAACTGACCTTTCCCAGTACCAACCTCAACATGGATCGGATTATCATTCCCAAAAAGCTCTGACCACTTCCCACGATACTCACCCGGATTTGGAACAACAATTGAAGGGTGCTTAGCAATCTCTTCAGTTGCCCACGGTTTATGACGTAAACGCATCACTTTCACTTCCTCTTACGATTTTTAATTGATTATTACAGGACTTGTCCTTCTTCATAGACGACGACATCCCACTTCACTGCAAACGTTGGATCATGATCGAGTGCCGCAGTGACATACAGGTTTTTCGCAACGTTCCATACAAGTACATCTTTATAATCCTCTTCAGGATCATCGCCTACAAACTGCTTATGAATTTTTTTATATAACGAACTTGTTGTATCATACAAAATATCATCTATTGTTATTTGATTCCACGGATGACCTTTTACGTGCTGCATCGCTGCATTAAACATCATCACTTCCTGAACGAGCTCTTTTTTTTCAATCGACGCAGTTGTTATCCGCCTCTTCGCATCCATTAAGATTTCATCAATGATTTCATCTGTAAAAATGGACATCTCACACTCTCCCTCTTTTCTAGACTCCTACGATAGTTTACCATGATTAGTAATGATGAAAAAGAAAGGAAGCGCTGAACTTATGTTAAACCAACCACAGGCAGTCTTTAGTTATACAATTCCTTATTTTATCTCGAATGATGGGGAAAGTATAGAACTATTTGTGTCGGAAAAGACGTACGAAAAATACTTACAAGTCCAATCTGCTTTCAAAATGACCATCATTTCAGGTGACATTCATCCACTTGGCCGCGATTTAGGTCTTGTCACAACGACACTATTCGATGCAGATCAAGCGATTCTAATTATCGGTACGAAAGATATCGCAGACTATTCGAATGAACTTCTTGACATCAGTATCGCAACTGAGCTTGAGCGTATTCTACAGTTTGATCCTAACCGCTTTTTCCACTACTTATACAGCGACCAAACACCTGAACATATCCAGATGTTTATCGATGATATCCAACAAACCCTTGAAGACATCGCCATTTCAAAACGGTTAGCAAAAGCGGGTTACAGAATCGACCAACGTGAAGAAGAGATGATGGAGAGTATTGTTGCAAATGCTGATGCCTTTCACTACTTAAAAAAGGAGGACCCGATTGAAAATAAAGATGCTCAATACGTACTGATGAAATTGTTTTTTGTTTATCATTTTGATAAAACACTCTACAAATCGTACAAACAAAAATTACACGGGATTTACCCACGATTATTTATTGAGCACGAACAACTACAAAAACAAATCCAAAAATTCAACCTGTCTACAGAAAAAGGACAAGCACGAGCGTTAGATAAACTCTTTCAAACACTAGGCTATCAACGTTTCGTTCAGAAAATAACGGTTGCTGATGTGCCAAAATGGGAGTTACCCGTATCTCAATAAGAAAAGAACCAATATTTTTATGTGTAGACTCCTTTTGTGCTGGGTATAGACAAGCAAGGCCCAGAAATAAAGGAGGTTATTCAGAAGTGATTGCACATGAAGCGAAGTACACAGATACAATGATTGACATCCTTGAGGCACAAAAGAAACACCAAAGCGGAACGGATGAACAATTTCACGTGCTAGCAGAACAGTTACATCACCTCACTGCCAAGGAAGAGGTTGATCCTAACTTTCTAGGGACAGTCGCTGAATTAAAAGCGTACATTGAAACAAAAGATCAAAGTGAATCAATCGCTGAGCACGTCCGCCTCAATGAATTAAATATCAAACGATGGATCATTGAGTTGACCTTACTAGCCAAGGGTAGTCAGGCTGTTACGATTGACTTTGAACAACGAAAAGGTAGAGAAATTTAGGATAAATTCTTTTTGCAGGCACATCCTATACGTAAAAAAGGATGTGTCTTTTTCATGCCAATGAATTATCACCACCAATTAGGTTTGTTATCTGACATTTTAAAAAATCAAGCATCAGAGCAATATATGACAACCGATGAATACAATCAAGTCCAACGCTTAACCTCATCACTGTTGAACAATGCAAACATCGACCCAAACGTACAGCAAACACTGGCAGGGATCCAACAAGCCACACAAACCCAAGGAGGGACCTCGTATTTTGCTCAACAAGATGTCGAACAGTGGATAAATACGATTAATCAGTATTAAACAGATAACGACAATCGCTGTCGTTATTCCCCAGGAAATTTTTAATTTCCACAAATGAAATTTCATTTCCATGAACTAAAAAAGGGACCGCGTTCAATAGCGTTGTCCCTTTTTAGCGTTCAATTTTTAACAAGTCTATTAAATACTCTTCCCACCGCTTCACATCCTGGTACTCATTTCGCTCTAAATGCCAAATGATCACAAAAATTGTTTGTGAGATGACATACCAATGCATCCGCATTTTTAAATGGTCGGTTAATTCAATCCCATAGTTTGATAACCATTGTGCCCATTGATCTTGTGGTACATATAAATAAAGCAACAGGCCTAAATCTAGTGCTGGGTCTGCAACCGTTGCCCCGTCCCAATCAATTAAATAAAGATCACCAACTTCACTTAAAATCCAGTTGTTATGGTTAACATCACAATGGCAAACGACCACTTCATCATGATTGACAAGATCTTGGTGATCAACAAGGTACATCACGGCTTCATCAACGAGCTGACTGTTCAGTTCGACAAAACTTAAGCGTTCAATCATATCACGAACAATAATCTTTGGGGTGAGCGGTTCATTGCCTATCCGTTTGAACATATGTAACAGTTCACTAGAGTGATGGATTTTCCGTAACAATTGAGCAACTTCAGCATCTGTCATTTCATACGATTTTAATTCACGACCTTGGATCCAACGCTGCGCTGTAATGACGTCACCATTTTCTAATCGCTTCGTCCACAGTAATTTCGGAACAATCCCTTCTGCAGATAGCACAGCCAAAAAAGGTGACGAATTACGCTTTAAAAACAGCTTTTGATCACCATGCCACGCAATGTATGCTTCCCCTGTTGCACCTCCAGCAGGCTTAACCTGCCATCCATCACCTAAGAATAGTTCCAACAATTTCACCCTCGATTTCATTTGTACTAGCGTCTCTTGCTCTACAATTTCCTATCACTACCTAGTATAGCGTATTTTTTGCGGTATACCTATATAAAAACAAAAAAATGACAGAAAGGCATACACGTTCCATGTGTTTGAACGTGAAAGTAAGCAGAGCCCTATGCTTCACACTTACTCTGCTTACACTTGGTATAATACGATTGTATTTAATGGCTTTACTAGCAAGTTTTCGACATTTATTTTATATAATGGTACCAAACTTGCACTTTTTTCGTCAACGACAACATTCCACTCCCCGTCTTCAAACGGAATCTCTATCGTTGACCAGCTCCCATTATGAATGACAACAACCCTGCTCCACGTATCATCACCACGAATGTCTGTGAGCATATAACCAATAACATGACTTGGTGTATCAAAAAATGTAAGCGATCCGTGAATTTGGTCATAACTCTGTAGTCGAAAAATGGGGTGTGCCTTACGGATCGCAATCAATCCTTTAACATACTTGACATCATCCTCATACATAGCTTTTCGCTTCCAGTCAAGCTGATTAATATGATCTGGTGCGTTATAGCTATTCTCAACTCCACCCTTTGTACGATAAAATTCTTGCCCAGCGTGTAAAAATGGAGTCCCTTGTGAGAAAAGAACAAGCGCCGTCCCTAACCGTTGCATTCGTTGCCGCCAAACTGTCGATTCATCTGGATTCGATAAAGCTAATTTATCCGTTAACGTATGGTTGTCATGAGATTCAATATAATTAACTGATTGAAACGGTTGAGCAAACATGGTCGTACCATCCGGTCTGAGTCCCGCTTGAATCTGCACCTTTAACGGATCTACGGTATCTTTATTGCCGTTAATAAACCCACGGTCGCTTGACTGGAATGTACTCCCTTTCACCATATCACGAAACCGGTCATTAAAAAAACAAATGTCCGGTAACTTTTTTGCCTGGTCAATCATCGCTTTTTGATCATAACGAAGTGGTGTATCGAGGTCCCATCCTTCGCCAAGGATCACAATATTGGGGTCAATCTGATCTAGAGCTTTTCGTATCATCCTCATCGTCTTGCGATCATGCAATCCCATTAAGTCAAAGCGAAAACCATCAACACGATATTCCGTAGCCCAATACGTGACACAATCGATCATAAATTTTCTCATCATTTCCCGTTCAGAGGCGGTATCATTACCAACACCACTACCATTCGCTAGCTCGCCATCCTCCTTGTAACGAAAATAATACCCAGGGACGATCTTCTCAAAGTTTGATGTCTCCCACACATAGGCATGATTGAAGACCACATCAATAATGACTCGAATCCCCGCTTCATGAAGAGACGCAATCATTTCTTTTAATTCACAAACGCGCACAAGTCCATCTTCTGGATCACTTGCATAGCTTCCTTCTGGTGCGAAGTAATGTGTCGGATCATATCCCCAATTGTACGGCGGGTGTGCTAGTGACTCATCAATGCTGCCGAAATCATTCAGCGGTAACAATTCAAGGTGGGTAATCCCTACATCAATGAGGTGTTCGACTCCCGTGGCCGTTTGATTGGGCCCATGTGTCTGCCGCTCTGTTAATCCTAAAAACTTACCTTTGTTTTTTATCCCACTATCCGGGCTAACAGAGAGGTCACGAAGATGAGCTTCATAAATGATCGCATCGGAGATCGTCGTAAATGGTGGCCGAGGACACCATTTGTTCGGTTCCGTTTTTGTTAGATCAACCACTTGGCCTTTTTCCCCATTTGTTGTCACTGTTTTTGCATATGGGTCAACCGCTTCTTGCCACTGCCCATCAACGCAAACCAGGTAGGTGTAAAGCAAACCGTGTTGATCCCCCAACAAGCGTATAAGCCAAACTCCTTTTTCAGCGCGTGCCATTGCGAATTCAGTGCCGTCATGATCGTTTGTATCTAGATAAATGACTAGCCTGACATCTATAGCTGTCGGTGCCCAAACTTTAAAGGTTGTTTCTTTCTGATCATAGAGCGGTCCAAGTGAGCCTGAATAGCTATAGGTGCGATCAAATCGCTTGGTGCGAACAACTTCTCCAACCGTCACTGGGTAAGCATCATCGTTAACAAAGAGCGTAAACTCATTCCCAAGCGGAAGAGTCTGCTCGAGTTTTAGTTTAATTGCATCAGCTTTCCTTTGGATATTTTTGATGGGAATGACTTTATCCTTTTGCTTTACAATAAAAGTAAGCTTATCATCATGTAACGCTATCATATCCCCGCTAACCGTAATCACATCGAGTTGATCAATCGTTGCTCTGCTCACAAAAGACGCTTGCAAGTGATCCAAAAAAACAACCCCCTTCACCTCGTAAAATAACTATAGTATTATTATATTTGTTTTTTCAGGACTGCTTACCGAAATTTTTATTTTATACCTTTTTATTTCAAGGATTTTTATATATAGTTATGTAAGCAAAACATTTGTTAATGGAGGAAAAAAAATGATTGAAAACCAAAATACAAACCGAGCAAAGTTGTTAATTTCTTGCTCAGACAAACCAGGCATCGTTTCAGCGATCTCAAATTTCCTATATGAGCACGGGGCTAACATCGTTCAATCTGATCAGTACACAACGGACCCAGAAGGCGGCAGATTTTATATGCGTGTCGAATTCGACCTTTCTGATTTCGATAAAGATTTTGCAACGATTTCTGAGCGTTTCGAAGAGGTCGCACAACAATTTGACATGCAATGGCGTTTAGAAAGCGAAAAAAGAATGAAACGTATGGCAATTTTCGTTTCAAAAGAGGATCATTGTTTATTAGAACTGCTATGGAAGTGGCGTTCAAGTGAGCTACATGTGGATATTCCACTCGTGATTAGTAACCACGCTGACTTACAGCAGACGGTTGAATCTTATGGAATTCCATTTTATCACATTCCGGTCACTAAGGATACGAAACCAGCAGCAGAACAAGAAGCGATTGACTTATTAGAAAAGCACAACATCGACTTTATTGTTCTTGCTCGATACATGCAAATTCTATCAGCTGATTTTGTTGGTCATTTTCCAAACCGTATTATTAATATCCATCATTCATTTTTACCAGCGTTTATCGGTGCTAACCCTTATGCACAAGCATTTGAACGCGGCGTAAAACTCATCGGTGCTACCGCTCACTATGTGACTAATGACCTAGATGAAGGGCCAATTATTGAGCAAGATGTGTTACGCGTAAACCATCGCTATACTACTCCTCAATTAAGAGTGGCCGGACGAAATGTTGAGCGGATCACACTTGCACGCGCCGTTTCTTGGCATACGGATGACAAAATCATCGTCTATGGAAACAAAACAATCATTTTTTCTTAAAAAGAAAAGCGATCCATGCATAGGCTGGATCGCTTTTACTTATACTGTCTAACGAAATAATTAATTTGTTCAAATTCTTCTTCGGTCATTGGTGGTTGAATGTAAACAAGTTGCGTTGAATGGACAGGCTCTGGTAGTGCTTCAACCCCATGCTTCATCACCCATAAAACCATTGCTTCTTTCAAACCTTTCTTTGCTTCAGCAATCGTATCACCATAACTGAAACAGCCTTCAACCTCTTTTAATTCAATGAGATATTCATAACCGCCTATCCAATTAAACTGTTTACGAACCAGCCATGAATAAGAATGCAATGGTAGCAGGGAATTCAGTTGATCCTTCTCTTTCGTCTTCATGATAACAATCCCCTCTTCAGAATAAAGCCCCCCATACGCTCGGAGGGATCTACTTTCTATCTATTTTTAGAGTCTGTTCAAAAAAGGGCGATTATTCCCCGTTTGAATAGACTTGAAGCCATTGCAAAAAAAAACTATTTGAACACATACTTTTAATAATAAATCACAACACAAATCATGACATCAAATATAATTATACGCCCATTTCGACCGAAAATCAACACTAGTAAGGAAACATTTTCCTACTCTTCGACGACATCTTGTCGTTTATAGGCGCTTGTTTGGCAATGGCTTAACAGTGCTTTTGCCACTTGTAATTGGGTTGATTTTATAGGAGATGGCTGGCGCTTCAGCTTATCAAGCCAGTCATCAATATTCCTACGATCGACACATTCGACTTTCGAGCCTTGCATTTGATTATCAATTAAACTATATTCACTCAGGACGACCTTTCGAATGGGCATTGAAAGATTACTGTCTCTCATCATTTGACTAATGAGACTAGCCATTCGATTCAGCGATAAGAGCGGGCTTAATTTGCGCCTTTTCCCACCATCGATAAATTCCTCCCAGAACCGCTGTGAGGTTGCTGTGAAAATACTATGTTCAGTTCCCGGTAAAAGCGCGATGCAATACACATCCGTCGGGCTGATGACGATGACCTCCATTTCAACCCGCGCCTGTTTGAACCAGAACACCGGCTGGTACATCACTAAATAATTATCGGGAAGTTGCTGCACAAACAACTTTAAGGTACGGTCGTATTTATATTTCGGATCAAGCGATGACTTTTCTAAAATCGAAGAACTCGCCCAGCGTAGTTGTGATTCAAACAGTTCTTGATAGAAAATGGCCTTCACTTCATCTAGCGTTTTTTCTTTAAAATGATAGTAATCTACAGGTTCGTTCGTTTCTACTACCTCTTCTTGATCCGTTTTTTTCAAAAAGGATAAGCCTTTGATTTTTTCTAGCATCCCTGACCAGATCCCTTTACTCTCATCGGAGAACCAGTCCTCTTCTTGACTGGGCTGCTGCGCTCGGTTCGATTTTATCATCGAGTGATTTACATTCTCCCACTCGGTCTTTAAATAATACCAGCGGTCTTTTTTTAATCTCGTAAATTGACTCGGATAACGCGTGATATCAAATTGATAACGAGAAATATAATCTTCAAGTTTAATTAAATGAGCCACAACGGCTAACCTCCAAATCGTTATCAGATGATCTAGATTTTATATCTTAACCCATTTATTTTATCATATATCGTAAAGTTAATAGATGAGAAAAACGAGCATAGGCCCGATAATCGATACGACAATCGCACTTAACGTCATCGCAACTGAACTTGCTGCCCCTTCTTTCTCACCATTCTCTAGCGCCTTCGCGGTCCCAATCGCATGTGAAGCACTGCCAATCCCGATCCCTTTTCCTAAATAGTGATCGATCTTGAACCAACGTAGTACGTATGGTGATAAGACTACACCACCAAGTCCGGCAACCATAACGAATATCGCAGCAAGCGGTGGTGCCCCGCCTAATGTAGCAGCGACATCCATCGCCACAGGTGTTGTCACTGATTTAGGAACGAGTGAATAAATCACCTCTTCTTCAACGCCTAACCATTTCGCCAATTGTAAGCCACTGACAACACCAATCACGGCACCGATAAGCACACCTGTCATAATCGGTACAAAATACGTTTTTAACATCTCCCATTGTTTATATAATGGATATGCCAACGCCACCACTGCGGGACCTAATAACATCTCAATCCATTGTCCGCCAATCATATACGTATCATAATCGATTTGGAATGCAACGAAAAAAATAACCATAACAGCTGTCCCGACTAAAAGTGGAAGTGTGAACGGATTTGGGAAGCGCTGATTAAATTTCTTTGCCGCCATATAAATAAATACAGTAAAACTAATCGCTATAAGTGCAATGACAAATTCTTTCATACCCTTTCTCCCCTACATTCCTGTCGTGATTTTTTGCTCTCTGTGCTCCTTCTTAATCGTCTGCGAGCGTTCTTTTCTCACTGCTAACCATTGACTTGTCAGGCCTGAGGCGACCATGACCAACAACGTACTGAAGAGAGCTATGAAAACGAGCAAAATTCCTGACCCAGCAAATAAATCTAAATAATTTAACACTCCAACTGTCACCGGCAAAAACAATAATGGCATATGACGCAATAAGAGCGTCGTCCCCTCTTCGATCCACCTTGTTGGTAGTAGCCTCGTGGCAAATAGCACGAGTAGGAGTAACATTCCAATAATACTCCCTGGGATAAATAAGTCAAAGCGCTGTTGGATCCAAGAACCAATAAAATAAAATCCGTACAAAACGCTAATATGGATACAAATCCTGATCAATGTCATGTTCTCACCTACTTACTGTCCTAATTGGAAAATTGTTAACGGCTGATATTTAGGTGTACGGCGCATATGTGTTTGATACAAAACAGCTTCACGCACTTGCCATTCGTACACACCATCATGAGGGCGCATGCTCTTCATCAACTCGTCGTTTGTAAACCTTTCATCCCCCAGCCAGCGCCTTGCTAACGTAATATGTGGACGATAAGGACGTTGATCAAGCTGAAATCCTATCTCATTGCAAACATCACGAACATCTCTTTGTAAATCTAATAGCGCTTGATCATAGTTAAGACCTGCCCATAAAATTCGTGGACTAGTTTTTGATCCAAACGTTCCTAACTGATCAACAGCCAAAGAAAACGACTGATGACCAGCAATCACTGGTGTTAGCTGCTTTTTTAAAGCATTAATCGCTGGAAATTCAGCATGGCCAAGAAAGGCAAGGGTAATATGCAAATCAGCGGGGTGAACCCATGTTTTAAACCGAACGTTTTCTGCTAATTGCTGTGACCAGCGAGCAAGTGATTCACGAACATCGATGGCAAGTGGAAGTGCGAGAAAAAAATGCGTCTTTTGATTCGTCACTACTGACACCTTCCTTCTTTGATTTCATTTTCCTAACCTATTTGTTCCTCATTGTAACGCAATTCGTATCAATTGTCTTTATCTGTAAATAATGTTACCAAGCACACAAAGCCATCCAAATACAAAAGCTAGCTTTCCCTGATCGCGATTATCGTTATTCCTTTATCATATAACAGTCGCAGATCATTCGGAAGAAGGGATCAATGTTTTTAAATCCAATTTATGAGATAGGAATTACATTTCTATATATGTTAAAATAAAAAAAAGAATAAAAAGGAAGTGAAAAGATGCGAGTCGTAAATAATATCGCTGAACTGATTGGACAAACTCCATTGCTCAAATTAAATCGAGTTCCAGATCCAAACGGAGCAGCTGTTTATTTAAAATTAGAAATGAATAACCCTAGTGGCAGTGTTAAAGACCGCGCCGCTTACAATATGATCATTCAAGCTGAGAAAGACGGCCATTTAAAGCCAGGAGCAACGATTATTGAACCGACTTCTGGTAATACAGGGATTGGGCTGGCGATGAACGCATCCGCCCGCGGTTATCGTTCGATCCTCGTTATGCCTGATACGATGTCACAAGAGCGAATCAACCTTCTCAAAGCGTATGGGGCCGATGTTGTCCTCACTGAAGGTGACAAAAAGATGCCAGGAGCCATTGAAAAAGCGCATGAGCTTACAAAAGAAATCGAAAACAGCTACATGCCGATGCAATTTGAAAATGATGCCAACCCTGATGCCCACCGCGCAACAACCGCCGTTGAAATTAAAGAGTCCCTAGATTCAATCGGAAAACCGTTAGGCGCTTTCGTAGCTGCATCTGGAACGGGTGGAACGATTACCGGAACTGGTGAAGAATTACGAAAGTTCTATCCAGAGGCAACGGTACATGTTGTTGAACCAGCGGGCTCACCTGTACTTTCAGGAGGAAAACCTGGTCCACATAAACTAGTAGGAACGAGCCCAGGATTCGTGCCACCAATCCTCAATGAAGAAGTTTACAATGAGATCCTTAAGATTGAGGATGATGATGCATACAGGGCGGCGCGGGACCTTGCACGCCTAGAAGGCTTATTAGTTGGTCCTTCTTCTGGTGCTGCTGCTTTTGCAGCGATGGAAGTTGCAAAAACGCTAAGCCCTGATCAAGCTGTTGTTGCCATTGCTTGTGACACAGGTGAGCGTTATCTATCAACAGATTTATTTGTGTTTGAGGAATAGAAATGTTTCAAAATCACAGGTTGAGCTTTTAGAAAAATTTTTTAATAAGAATTGGACATTCTCGTTAACAGTATAACTAGCAAGTAAAAACGCTCAGATTAATTAATCTGAGCGTTTTTTGACGTGTAAATATGCTATCCTTGATCCACATGACTGTTTTGATCGGATCCTCATTTGTGTTGCTTTATTATGGAGCTACTTTATTATTTCGCTAATTCATAGATTGCTTCAGCATAGAGAGCAGTTGCTTGTAGTAAATCTTCTATGGCAATTGACTCATCCTTCTGGTGGGCTGCATCTGCTCTTCCAGGGAATAAAGGACCAAACGCTACACCTCTTTTTAAGGCGCGTGCATAAGTACCACCACCGATCGCAATCAACTCTGCTTTTTCACCTGTCTGACGCTCATAGACGCCTTGTAATGTTGTCACGAGTGGGTCCTCTTTCTCGACATGATGTGGCTCCGAGTTATCGACGTTCTCTACCTGAAAGGCATGTGGCTGAATTTGTGTTGTTAACGTTGTCATCATATCACTAAAGTTCACTGCTGCTGGATAACGAAGGTTAACACCAAGCTTCCCACCGGTTTCTTTTTCATAGGTTAGCCGTCCAATATTAATCGTCAAATCACCGACCTCTTCATCATAACAAGCAATCCCCAACGCTGTACCACGAGAATCATCGACAAAGTACTGCTTCACGAAGGTTAGAAAAGTGGCTGCTTGCTCGTCAAACGAAAAGCCAGCTAAAAACTGTGCTAAATAAAGGCCAGCATTACGGCCATTCTTTGGCTCCATCCCATGCGCAGATACCCCTTTCACTTGCAAATACACACGTCCATCCTCAGTTCGACTTGAACCTTCAAGCTCGTGACCCTCAATAAAGCGTGAAAATGCCTCAATAAGCTCCTCTCCGTTGTTATCTCCTAACGAAATCGATGCTTCCGCCAAGTCAGGCACCATATTTAAACGTCGCCCTGATTCAAAGTGCTCAAGCTTCACCTTTCCTTCGCTATTTACGTTTGCTTTCGCCTGAATAAGCTCGAAATCACAAATTCCCTTTTCCGCAAAAATAATTGGAAAATCTGCATCAGGGGCAAAACCTACGGCAGGCATCTCTTCATGTTTAAAATAATGATCCACACAGCGCCAATCACTTTCTTCATCGGTACCAATGATCATACGGACTCGTTTGGATAACGGAAGGTCGAGCTCTTTAATGAGTTTGAGCGCGTAATAGGCTGCCATTGTCGGCCCTTTATCGTCAAGTGCACCACGAGCGACAATCTCACCATCACGAATCTCAGCTGCATATGGCGGACTCGTCCAGCCATCACCTTCTGGTACAACATCGATATGACAGAGGACACCGACAATCTCTTCCCCTTTTCCCCATTCGATATGGCCCGCATATCCATCTACATTTTTAACTGAAAACTGATCATGATCTGCTTTTGTTAATAAATATTCTAATGCTTCTTGAATGCCTTTTCCAAACGGCGCATGATCTGATTTCGTCTCTTCGTCTAAAACACTCTTGATGCGAAGCAATTGCTGTGCATCAGCAATCAATTCACCTTTACGTTTCGTAACTTCTTCTTGCCAATCAATTGATTTCATTCGACTACATCTCCTCTTTTTCTACAATATGTTTCCTTACCAATGCTTTGCCAAATTGATGGAATTATTGTACAATGAACCTGAGGAAAGGGAATTGATGTGAGTGTGAGCCGAGAAGTGGCACAAGCTACTTTATTTGAATTAAAACAACTAAACATCATACCCTCACTTTACTCTAGGACACAACAGCAATCAAGAATGGCTAGTGTCATGTCAATAACGCTGATTCAGTTGTGCAATCATCTCACAGTTGCACACGATGAAACAGCCCCCTTTTAGAATGGATGTTTATGACAATCATCTTTATAAGGAGTGGTTTCTTGAGTACTTCAACTGATCGTATGCTGACTCGTATTAAATCAATTTACCTCTACATTAAACAAAGGGGGACCGTCACAACGAATGAATTAGTTGAAGAGTTCGGCATTACCCAAAGAACTGTGCAACGAGACCTTAACGTCTTAGAGTATAATGGCTTGGTACGAAGTCCAAGTCGTGGGAAATGGACCACAACTGACAAAAAAACGAAAGTATCCTAAGATACGAGTTCAAAAGGAAGGACAAAAAAGAGCCGAGAAGATCAAGAAAGCGGCACTTTGCCAACCGAAACGTATGTTTTTCATACGTAAGGAGAAAAGACAGCGGACGCTACGATTCGCCCACTATGTTTCCCGTACTTTTGAACATGACTTAAAACAAAAATAATTTCAATTATATTTTAATGTTGAACCACCGTTAACACAGTGGTTCTTTTTTTGGACGCTATCCTCACTCACCTCGACCTGCTTGCAAGAGGTCAACCTCCTCGTCCGTCAATTCACGGTACTCGCCTTCTTCTAAGCTTTCATCAAGAGCAAGTGGTCCAATGCTGATTCGTTTTAACTCCACTACCTTTTTACCAACAGCTTCAAACATCCTCTTCACTTGATGAAACTTTCCTTCAGATATGGTCAATTCGATCTGAGAATACTCCCCTGCTTCATGAATGATCAGTTCAGCAGGCTTCGTTATGTATCCATCATCTAGCTCGACACCTTCTTTAAATTGACTCACATCATCTGCAGTCACTGTCCCTCTCACTTTTGCCACATATGTTTTTGGTACATGTTTCTTAGGTGATAGCAATTCATGAGAGAGTTTACCATCATTGGTTAACAACACAAAACCGACAGTATCTTTATCCAGCCGACCTACTGGAAACGGATTATAAACAGCGTCCTCAAGCTCTAATAAATCGACGACAGTGTGATGCTCAATATCTTCAGTTGCTGAAATGACCCCTTTTGGTTTATTCATCATCAAATAAACGTATGGCTTATATTCAACAATTTCACCATGAACAGTGACTTCCTGTTCATCAGTATTGACCTGAACCTTACCATCCTTTATTGGTTGTCCATCGAGGTGAACGCCACCTCCTTTTAATAACTTTTTAACTTCTTTTCGTGTTCCATAACCCATATTCGCTAACAACTTATCAACTCGCATTTTTCATCCTCTACTTTCTTTGGTCTTCAATTTCTTTTATAACTGTCTTGCCAAATCCACCTAATTTCCCATCAGAAAACGCTTGAATCACACCTCTTGTCGTGACCTCGAGTGATTGCTGAATGATTTCATCAGGAAGACCTTGTTGTCTTAGCTTCTCCTTTAAGTCGACCGCCATTTCAACCGCCGCTCTTGTCGCTTCTTTATTCGCAGCGAGCACTTGTTGTTCGCTACCAGCGACGATCGAAACCTTTTCACCAAACCAGTCCTTCAAGTGAGAGACCTCAGATAAATGCTTTTTTGGAGTAACAAACACAACTTTTTGATCACGACGTATTTGCGCGGCCTGCCCTACACATTTAAATGGGACAACGCTCCCATGCGAGATGAAGGCTTCAATGTCTTCTACCATTAATGCCGTCGCACAGTGGTAAAAGACGGTATCGTCCGTGAACAAATGACCATATGACGTAAAAAACGGTTCGTAGGCTGTACTCGGTAGCGTAATAAAAGCATGACTCACCTGATGAAGCTGGTCTTCCGTTACTTGGACGATCCGCTGATCTTGCTTCTGTGCTTCTACGATCTTTTCAGTCGAACGAGAAAACACGTAAATCTTCTCATTACTGCTAGTTAGTGAAATTAACGCTTTCGCCAACTCACCAAATCCTATAAATAACTTCAACACCTTCACCCCTATCATCTGTCTCTACCCTTGATTGTAAACGTACCCAACCTGTCTTCTCAAACATTTCGTTTATAGGCATTACAAAGGACGTTGAAAGCCTGCTTTTTGGCTTTCACAAGGACTCAAAATTGGCTCACACGGCCAGGTGATCCTCGTAGCGGGCAACTTTCACCATCTTTCAATCCTATCATCATTCGTAATTACCTTTATAAAAAATGATTTAGAACCTTAGGCTAGCGAGACCCCAAACGGTGATAACCGTTTGCGTCGACGATAGTCGGCGTAGTGGGAACAATGCAGAGGACGTTGAAAGCCTGCTTTTTGGCTTTCACAAGGACTCGAAATTGGCTCACACGGCCAGGGTCGAGCGGGTACCGCACTCACATTTCTTCAAGCTAAGGCGGGAGCAAGCCTCTTTCTCTGAGTACCCGTCCTCGTTCACGCGCTCCACAGCCCCTTAACAACCAAAAGAGCTGTTAATCCAATCGTTAACAGCTCTTCTCACTTGATGCTTATGTTTCTTCAGCCTTAAACATGTAATGCCTCGTTCGCATATTGACGTTGAGGACAATGCCGATCGCAATCATATTGGTCAACAGCGCACTCCCCCCGTAACTGATAAACGGTAATGCCAGACCGGTAATTGGCATTAACCCAATCGTCATCGCGATGTTTTGGAAAATTTGAAAGACAAGTAAACCTATCACACCAGCAACAAGATACGTCCCAAATAAATTATTACAATTAAATGCAATAATAATCATCCGGTAAAACATTAAGAAATAAACAACAATTAACACCGTTGCACCAAGAAAGCCAAACTCTTCCCCAATCACAGTGAATACAAAATCGGTATGCAACTCTGGTACACGACCACTTTGCGACTGAATACCTTGGGTAAAACCACTTCCATACAACTGTCCTGCCCCAATCCCTTGCAGAGCTTGAACGAGTTGATAACCGTAACTACCGGCATGTTCTGTTGGGTTTAACCAACCGTAAATTCGTTCCATCTGGTGGGTTTTAATAATTTGACTAAACAAAGAGAAATGGTTGTTATGAAGCCAAACGAGCGAGATAATCCCAACGACAACCGATGAAGCAAGTAACGATAGCATTCGAAAAGTTACACCAGACATTAAGATCATCGTTGCCATCACACTTGCAACAACAAGCGCCGTCCCTAAGTCTGGCTGTTTTAAAATGAGCAGAAATGGCGGTAACCCTACTGCTAATACCTTCCCAACAAGAATACAATCAGATTTAAAGCTAATTTCACGTTTCTCCTTCGTCATCCGGTAGACAAGATGAGCCAAGGCAATGACGAGAAAAATCTTCATAAACTCTGATGGTTGAAATAAAAATAAATTAGGGTGACCAATCCAACGCTGTGACCCATTCTGGACAACCCCAAAAAACTCCACAAGTAAAAGTAAGATCATACCGATCACATATAAAGGGATCGAGAAATTTCGGAATAAATCATAATCAAGCAGCATTGCTGTGATCATAAAGAAAATTCCAATGATAAACCAAATTACTTGTCTCTTGACAAAATAAGTAGGGTCATCAACAAAATATTGCGCACCTGACCCACTATAAATGGCCAGCAAACTTATACACATCAATAAAAACAATAAGAATAACAATGTATAGTCAATTTGTTGAATATTCGATTTTCTTTCTTGCATGTCTGCCTCCATCTATATCACGTGTTCAAAAAATCGAGAAAAAATCCGTATCGACGAACATCATAGTAAATCTACTCTGAGGACGAAAGCATGCTTCACTGCTTAAAGCTAAGTTTCCCTTCTCAGACTTTTTGAACTTCATCAATACCTAAAAACGAAGCTTTACTCATCGTATCATAACTAGATAAGCTGAAAAAGCTTCGTTACAGTTTGATCGCCACTTCTAAGCAGAGACTGTCTGCTCTTCGTTAGCAGCATGTCGCTGTCTAATATTATACTTTGAAATGTTGGCGAGTATCGCAATTGATAGCAATGATACCATAAGCGACGAGCCACCGTAACTTAAGAAAGGCAACGGAATCCCGGTAATTGGCAACAATCCTGTCACCGCACCAACATTAAAAATCACTTGCACCCCAACCTGAAAAACAATACCAAAGGCTAATAAGCTTCCAAATACACTTTTACAGCGTGTCCCAATCATGACACCTCTAAAAAAGATGATTGAGAAGCACAGAAACACAAATCCAACACCAAAAATGCCAAGCTCTTCAGCAATGATTGCTAAGATGAAGTCTGTATGAGGCTCAGGTAAGTACAATAGCTTTTGTATGCTTTGCCCTAGTCCCGCACCGGTTAAGCCTCCATGTGCAATAGCAATATACGATTGCACAAGCTGATACCCAGTTTCACTAGCATAGGCAAATGGATCAAGAAAGGATGTTAACCGTTGTAGGCGGTATTCTTGTGAAGTCGCTAATATGATAAAGATCGTCCCACCGACAGTGCCAAGTCCAATTAGATGGCGCATTTTTGCTCCTGAAAAGAACACCAGTAACCCTGTCACAAGTAGAATAGATGTTGCGGTTCCTAAATCAGGTTGTAGCATAATCAGTGAAAAGACAATACCAACGATCACAAGCGGTGGCATAACACCTTTTACAAAATCATTAATATATGACTGTTTTTTTGAATAGACATGGGCCAAGTAGATAATTATACCCACTTTCACAAATTCAGACGGTTGAATCGTTAGCGGGCCAATTCGAATCCACCGCTTCGCACCATAGACTTCAGCCCCTAAGCCCGGCACATGAACAAGCAGGAGCGCAATAATGGAAACGAAGATAATCGCAACAGAGAACTTGCGGTAATATTTATAAGGAAAATGCATCACGACAAAGAAGATGAGTAAGGTGAGGACAAACCACATCAATTGCCGCAAAAAAAAGTGACTAAAACTATTTCCGTGGTCAAACGCCCACACGTAGCTGGCACTATAAACCATCACTAATCCAAAAATACATAATAGCAGAGTAGTAATGATCAGTAGCCAATCATTATCTCTCGTAAATGAATATTTCATTGCTTCCCCCATCAGCGACATTGCTTGTAATCTATGACTCTATGATACTTGTTCAATTATATCAAACCGCCAGCAGCAGGACTAGGGACATTCCTTGGCAAACCTTGTCTAATTATAGGAAGTTTCAACAGATTAGCTAAAAATAACTCGTCAGCGTTCCTCAATCACTCTCCTTTCTATTTATGGTTAAAACAACCACCTCGATGACATAGAGGACATGCTAGTTATTGCGGCTAAAACGTTGCGATCTTCACCAACTTTTGTCTACTTTATGAAACAGAATCTATAAGTGTTGCAATGTTTAAACAATACAGTTAAAATAGTCTTTCAGTAAACTAACTTTTGGAGGTGGTAACGTACGATGGGAAAACGAATCTTGTTATTTATCGGCGTTAACTTATTGATCTTAACAACCATTATGATTGTTATGTCAATTTTCGGTGTGTCTACAGGCACAAATATAGCGACTGGGGAAATTTATTTAGGCGAATTGCTAGTTTTCTCAGCAATTGTCGGCTTTAGTGGTGCGTTTATTTCTTTAGCCCTTTCACGAATCATCGCGAAAAAAATGATGAATGTTCGTGTCCTTAATCCAGATAAGGATAACCTCAATTACGAAGAAAGTGAACTCATTGAGATGGTTCACCGTTTATCACGCAACGCTGGACTCATGCACATGCCAGAAGTTGGGATCTATGAATCAAATGAGGTCAATGCCTTTGCAACAGGTCCAAGTAAAAAGCGTTCACTTGTTGCCGTCTCACGTGGCCTATTAAATCAAATGGATAAAGATGCCGTTGAAGGTGTTGTAGCCCATGAGGTTGCTCACGTTGCCAATGGCGATATGGTTACAATGACACTTGTTCAAGGTGTAATCAATACATTTGTTGTCTTCTTTGCGAGAATCGCAGCATTTATCGCTGCACGCTTTGCTCGTGAGGAGATTGCGCATATCGTTCATTTTGTCGCAATCATCTTTTTCCAAATCGTCTTTTCAATTCTCGGAAGTATTCTTGTGATGGCGTATTCGCGCTATCGCGAGTACCACGCTGATCGTGGCGGAGCTGATTTAGCTGGAAAAGACAAGATGGTTCACGCCCTACGATCTTTACAACAAACAACACACATGATAAAAGAAGATGATACGGCTTTCCAATCGATGAAAATTAGTAACAAAAGTAAAGCAGCACTTCTATTTTCATCTCACCCACCGTTAGAAGACCGTATTGAACGCCTACAACAATCATAAGACAATCAAGGCTGTCCGATTCGTGATGACTCACCTTTTAGAGGTGACACTCACTTCGGACAGTCTTTTTTGTGCCCAAATTCTCGTCATTAGGCGCGTGCCACTTACAAAACTAATCCCCATTCATAGACTACTATCGGATATCTAAATACCTATCTTAAAAGGAGACGATTGTATGGATTACAGACAGCAAGGTCCTTTTCAACAGCAATTCCCTGGAACTCCTGGGTATCCGGGATTTCCTGGATTTCCACCTCCTCGTCCGCCTGTTGGACCAGGAATTGAGCGCAGACTTTCTCAAGTTGAGCGTGAACAGGAACGACAAGCACAACGAATCGAGCGTATCAATCGCCGTCTTCGCCGCATTGAACAACAGCTTGGCTTTCCTTATGGCGGTGGTTATTAAGGAAGAACAATTTGAAAGTTGTAATCAAGGGTGCCTAGAAGGTTACTTTACTTTCGGGCACCTTCTTTCTGATTTTCTAATCGAATTTGTTACGGATAAACTCAATTATTCAAATATTTATTTGAATAAAAACAAAAATCAGGTATACTATATTCAAGCGAACATTTGAATGTAGGAGTCTGATCCCATGAGTAAAAACGATACATGTGAGATTTTTTCTTATGATGAAACGAAAGTAAAACAAATTCAAGAACTTTTTCTAAGCGAAGACCTAGCACAAGTTGCAAAATTTTTTAAAGCACTTGCTGACGAAAAACGCACAAAAATCGCTTATGCTCTCACGAAAGAAGAAGAACTATGTGTTTGCGATCTCGCGACGATTATCGGTGCAAGTGTGGCTACTACTTCACATCACCTTCGCACGATGCATAAGCTAGGGATCGTCAAATACCGTAAAAAAGGGAAACTAGCCTTTTATTCGTTAGATGATGATCATGTCAAACAGCTTCTGTTGATTACACTAGCTCATCAGAAGGAGGCACATGTCAATGTCTGAACAACAAGAGAAAACGTATCGAGTCGAAGGATTCACCTGAGCAAATTGTGCGAAAACGTTCGAAACGAACGTTAAACACCTGGATGGTGTTTCTGATGCAAATGTAAATTTTGGTGCTTCTAAAATTACGGTATACGGTATGACAACGATTGAGGAGTTAGAGGAAGCGGGAGCGTTTGAGAATATTAAAGTCCGACATGAACATGAGCAAAGAAGCAAGCGTATCCCCTTTTGGCGGCAAAAGGAAACGATCAAAGTCTATATTGCCACACTATTTGTGATTGCAGCTTTTCTTCTTCGCTTACAATACGGCGAGGACCATCTTCTTCCGGTGATGGGCTATGTATCAGCAATTATCATTGGTGGGTATACCTTATTTAAAAGAGGAATCAAAAACCTCATCCGTCTCGATTTTGATATGTCGACATTGATGACAGTCGCGATACTTGGTGCGGCCGCGATTGGCGAATGGGGAGAAGGTGCTGTTGTTGTCATCTTATTCGCGTTAAGTGAAGCGCTTGAGCGATATTCGATGGATAAAGCACGGCACTCGATCGAATCGTTAATGGATATCGCACCAAAAGAAGCGCTCGTACGCCGTGGCGGGGAAGAAATCGCCGTCGATGTTGACGATATCCAAGTGAACGATGTCATGATTGTCAAACCAGGGCAAAAGATCGCCATGGATGGGATTGTCAGCCGCGGAACTTCAACGGTAAACCAAGCAGCGATCACTGGTGAATCAGTACCTGTTGCAAAAGAGAAAGATGATGAAGTGTTTGCTGGGACGTTGAATGAAGAAGGTTTATTAGAAGTTACCGTGACAAAGCGCGTAGAGGATACAACGTTAGCAAAAATCATTCATCTCGTTGAAGAAGCACAAGCAGAACGTGCCCCTTCGCAGCAATTTGTTGATCGCTTTGCTAAATATTATACGCCAGCGATTATCATTTTTGCGTTTTTACTTGTTGTCATCCCCCCCTTATTTTTCGGTGGGAACTGGAGCGATTGGATTTATCGTGGGTTAACGGTATTAGTTGTCGGTTGTCCATGTGCCCTAGTGATCTCAACCCCTGTTGCTATTGTGACAGCGATTGGTAACGCCGCTAAGCATGGCGTCTTAATTAAAGGTGGCGTTCATCTTGAGCAAGCAGGTGCATTGAACGTGATCGCTTTTGACAAAACCGGAACGCTCACAAAAGGGGTCCCTGCTGTTACTGATATCATTGCCTTTGACAACAATGAAAAAGAGGTTCTCTCACTCGCCGCAGCGATTGAAAAAGGCTCACAACACCCACTTGCGTCTGCGATGATCCGAAAAGCAAATGAACGAGATTGCAACCTTGACCAGATAACAGTCGATGACTTCCAATCACTAACCGGCAAAGGTGTTACAGCAACCATCAACAACAAACGCTATTATGTTGGCAGTCCAACACTTTTTACAGACATTCAGCAAACACCTTTACAGCCCGATATCAACGAACAGATAACCAACCTTCAAAATGAAGGAAAAACAGTGATTGCCCTTGGTACAGACCACGAAGTACTTTCTTTATTTGCGATCGCTGATGAAACACGTGAATCAGCTGCTGCTGTGATGAAAAAGCTTCATCAAGCAGGCATTAAAGAAACCGTGATGCTTACTGGTGATAACGAGCAAACGGCAGCCGCTATAGGAAAGGCGACAGGCGTTTCTCATATCAAAGCTGAGTTACTCCCTGAAGATAAGCTTGCAGCAATTAAAGAGCTCCAACAGAACCACAAGCGTGTCGCAATGGTTGGAGATGGAGTTAATGATGCCCCTGCCCTTGCCGCATCAACGGTAGGTGTTGCGATGGGTGGTGCTGGAACAGATACAGCACTCGAGACCGCAGATATCGCCCTAATGGCTGATGATTTAAATAAATTGCCATACACGATTAAGTTAAGCCGCCGAGCACTGGCGATTATCAAGCAAAACATCACCTTCTCACTAGCGATCAAAGCTCTAGCCTTACTACTTATCATCCCCGGCTGGCTTACGTTATGGTTAGCGATCTTTGCTGACATGGGTGCGACCTTACTCGTTACGTTTAACAGCTTACGCCTTTTGCGTGTGAAGGAATAGGAACCGAAGTATCAATTAGCAGCCCAAATCACTTTGAGATTTGGGCTGCTTTCATTCTTTAAACTATTTAATTTGAACCAAAAACAAGAAAATTATTAGAATAATTGTATAAAATTCATATAAATTGGAAAATTTGGTCATATGAAAACTTTCAACCAATCATTATGATAGAAAAATTTAGGTGGTTTTATTTTGAAGGAAGAACATTACAAACTCGTACCTTTTGAAGTTAGTATTTTGTTAATAGCGATGATAACAAGTATTGGAATATTAACGTTGCCTAAGACATTAGCAACTGAAATGAATAATCCAGATGGATGGATTTCAATCTTGATTAGTGGAATGATCATGATGTTTTTATTGCATTTGTACGTTAAGCTACAAAGGAATTTTCCCGGGGAGAACCTTTTACAATTTTTAAAAAAGTCTACTTTTGGGTTCTTTATAGCAAAAACAATAGCTGTTATGTTTATTGTTAATTTTATTGGCGTTGTTGCATTTGATGTACGCTTACTGGCTATAGTATTAAAAATGTATTTGCTCGATCAAACTCCTTCAGAAATTATTATTGCAGTCATGCTTTTAACTTCAACTTATGCTGTTTCGAAAGGTCTTCAAGGAATTACCCACCTTAGTTTATTGTTTGTCCCCATTGTTATTGGCATCATGGTTGTCATGTTGATTTCCAACATCCCTAACGGTGATTTTGATGAGTTACTGCCGATTATGGGCGACGGTGTCTTACAGATAGATGAAGGTATAAGACATGGTATCATTCACTTTGCAGGAATTAAAATTTTATTTTTTTTAATGGCTTATATGGATAAAAAACATTTAAAATCCTTCCCTCTAAATACCGGTTTAGGTTTAACTGTCTTATTAAAAGCTTTTGCAGTAGTAGTTTCTTTCGCCGTGTTTTCGGTAAATATGAATAAGACGATAATTTTCCCAACAATTGAGTTGGGAAAAGAAATTGAAATAGTTGGAGGGTTTATAGAACGTTTAGAATCACTTCTGCTAGTAATATGGATCATGACTATTTTTTTGACACTAGCACTTGCACAATATTTAAGTATAAAGTTAATTCATGAAGAATTTCTCCGTCAAAAAAAGGGATTTTATCTTTTAGGGACGGTTGTCTTTATTATATTTTTAGTTTCTTTTATTCCTGATTCAATTTCTGAAATTGAATATTTAATCATAGTTTTAGAATCTTATAGTTTCTTGTTAATAATCTTTAGTTTACTTTGCGGATATGTCATCCTGTGGATAAGGAGAAAGAAAAAAAAGATTGTTACAGAGAACTCCCTATAGATTCTTGTCTATAAATCAAGAAATTAAAGCGCTTGGATTAAATAATCCAAGCGCTTTTTTTATATTTATTACTTCTAGTTTCTATTTGTGACAGTAATTTGTCACAGTGTCGGATTTTTTATCTTTCAGCCTCACTTTGCTTCTTCCGTTTTCGCTGCAAAAACTTCAGACGGTGACCGAGAATTTGTACCGCTAATTGTGTACGAATACTAAGCCATAAGTAGAAAGCTCCCCCACTGATAACACCAACGGCTAAAACAATGAGTTCATGTAGCCAAGTATTCATTGGTAAGATCATTTCTGCGATCATCCTAACAATGATCACAACAACCGCCATTGCTGAGACAAACAGGGTGATTAACAATGCTCGTTTAGCAACGAATGAATAGTTGTAGTTGGCATATTTCCCAATCGCCCAAACATTGATCGCAATCGCAACCACATATCCTAGATAAGTAGCGACAACACCACCAATTGGACCGAACGTATAGATTAACCAGTAGTTGAGAGCTCCTTTTACAACTAGCCCACTTACTAAGCTAATCACAGCAAAGCGCTGTTGGTTCATCCCTTGTAAAATTGCCGCACTAACCGCAAATAAGGAGAAGACAATCGCAATCGGAGCATAATATCGTAGGATATGTCCGCCAATCTCGACATGCTCTAGTCCATAAAGCGTCGCAAACGCCGGGTAAGCAAGCACGGCTAATCCGACTGCCGCAGGTAATGTTAAAAATAGGATGACTTGATACGTCTGCGAGATTTGCTTTTGCATCAAGTCATGATCGCCATCGGTATATGACTTCGTAATTGTTGGCACGAGTGTAATCGAAAATGCCGTCGCTAGCGCAACTGGAATTAAAATTAGTTTATGTGCTGTTTGCGTAAAAGCAGCAAATGCAACCTCTGCTTGCGCTAGTGCTACCCCCGCCGCTTGCAGGGCGTTGTTAAAGGTAAACAAATCGATAAATTGAAACAATGGAATTGCAAGGCCGACAAAGGATAACGGCAGCGCATAAGAAATTAATTCTTTATACATCTTTGTTAGTGGAAGCTGCTGATTCACTGTGCTTTCTTCTACTTGACGATCAAGGTATTTCTTCCGCTTAAACCAGTACGTAAGTAAAACAGCTAAGCCACCAAGCGCCCCGACAAACGCTCCAAAGGTTGCAAAACCAACCGCAAGTCCAACCTCACCTTGATACACACCGACAATTAAAAACGTTAAACTTAAAATAAAGATGATCCGTACGATCTGTTCAACCACTTGTGAAACCGCAGTCGGTCCCATCGATTGAAAACCTTGAAAGTATCCGCGAATAATTGACATTAACGGAACAATCAATAATGCCGTACTAACCATCCGAATCGTAAACACGATATCGGCCATCGAGTTCCCATTCAATTCATCTGGATTGCGGATAATCCAACTTGCGATCTGCGGCGCAAGGGAAAACAGGAGAATAAACGAGAGAAAGCCCGTAACCGACATCACAATCAGTCCAGATTTGAAAAGCCTTCTTCCTGTGTAATAATCACCAAGCGCATTATACTTGGAGACAAACTTAGATACCGCCAGCGGGACACCTAACGTAGCGACACTTAATAATACGGTATAAGGTAAATACCCATATGAGTATAAAGCAATCCCCTGCTGACCGACAATTGCCGTAAATGGGAAGATGTAAATTAACCCTAATATTTTCGAAATAAACGTTGCCGCGGTTAAGATCATCGTCCCCCGCAGTAATTTTGATTCGGACATCTCCTCTTACTCTCCTTCTCCTACCGATAATAAATTCAACTAACCATCCACTTCTCCATAAATATGTAATAAACACAAGACTTTCACCTTTTATACGAAACAAAGCTTACCCTGCTCAAAATGAGATCACTCCCCTAATAACGCACCGAACAGGCATTTCTTATCGCATTTCATCTACACTCAAGCGGGCACTTGTACAACTTCAACTCCGACCAACATTCGTGGACACTCTAAAAAAAGAATGATGACCCCTAGCCTAGCAAGACCCCAAACGGCGCTAGCCGTTTGCGGCGACGCTAGTCGACGTAGAGAAGGCAATGACGATCGCGCTGTAAGCCTGCTTTTGGCTTACAAAAGCGGGTGGCTTTGACTGCTCGGCAAGGGTCGAGCGGACCCACAAGCATCCCTTTTTGTATTTCATCAATCCCCTGTGCGGGCACTCGCTTCACCATTACTCCAACCCACACTCGTGGACACCCTAAAAAAAGAATGATGACCCTTAGCCTAGCAAGACCCCAAACGGTGCTAGCCGTTTGCGGCGACGCTAGTCGACGTAGAGGAGGCAATGACGATTGCGCTGTAAGCCTGCTTTTGGCTTACAAAAGCGGTTGGCTTTGACTGCTCGGCAAGGGTCGAGCGGACCCACCTACACCTCAGCCTATGTTCATTCATGTATGATTTCTTCCTACGCCAACAAAAAATAGCAGACCTTGCTGCTATTTCAACCCTCAATTGCCTTCATATAAAACGTGCGCCGACGCGGTCCATCAAACTCACAAAAGTAAACCCCCTGCCACGTCCCGAGTACAAGTCTCCCCTCATCAACAATCACCGTTTGCGAAGGCCCAACCGTACTCGCCTTCAAATGCGAAGCAGAATTCCCCTCAAGATGACGATACTTCGCATGCTCCCACGGATAAACCTCATCCAAACGCATTAACATATCATGCTTCACATCAGGATCCGCATTTTCATTAATCGTAATCCCAGCTGTCGTATGTGGACAATATACAGTCACAATCCCATTATTGATCTTCTGTTCACGAATAAACTGCTCGACCTCTGCTGTCACATCAATCATTTCATCACGTCTATTCGTCTCTAACGTACGCTTTCCTAACAAAATAACGCCTCCTTACCAGCCCGCTGACATCATCCGCGTGATTTTTATTTGCGGTAGCTCTAGCAGCACTGTTTGTTCATCAATCTTATCAAACGCCTGATCACTAATCACAATCGTAAACATCTCATACGCAGCCGCTTCTGTTAATAAAATCCCAGCATGTTCACGTTGAAACAAAACGGCTCGCTCAAAGCCATCATCAAATTGAAAACAAAAGATGTAGGCATCATTCTCCTTATCATATAACCAAGCATAGCGATAGCTTTCAAAGCTATGATTGATTACCTCTGAAAACTCGGGGATTGATAATAACAAGACATGCTTGTCTCCGTCCATCGTCCAACCACCATCGCTCGGAAAGACCGCCTCTGAAACGGTTGGTTCGTATTGATTAGCCATCCTCTCCCTCATTTCCTCTTCACAGTATTATCAAATGGTACTCCGGTACATAAAATCTCCGTTGACTTTTTGGCCATTACTAACGCTAACGATCCATTCTAGATCCTTTTCTATTTTACCGTACTTCGGTCTTGGTTACCAAGTCAAAACCATCTGCAAAGCTTATTTTCAAATTCACCTCTAAAGACGTTGGTTTTCGGGAAAACTTTAACGTGTACGTGAAACTTATGGTAAAATACCTTAATTACGATACTTGTTAAAAGAAGGTGTGATTTTTCATGTATGATGTCATAGTCATTGGCGGCGGTCCTTCTGGGCTAATGGCAACCATTGCTGCAGCTGAGCAAGGCACTCGCGTTTTGCTGCTTGATAAAGGCAACAAGCTCGGGCGCAAACTAGCGATTTCAGGCGGTGGTCGCTGTAATGTGACCAATCGAATGGACACCGAAGAGTTAATCAAACATATCCCAGGAAACGGACGCTTTATGTATAGTCCTTTTTCCGTGTTTAACAACGAGAATATTATTTCTTTCTTTGAATCGCTTGGCATTCAACTAAAAGAAGAAGATCGCGGTCGGATGTTTCCTATTAGTGACAAAGCACAAACGGTTGTGGATACATTGCTGAACAAAGTGAACGAACTTGGTGTCGACATTCGCACGAATACAAGTGTGAAAAAGGTTCGCTATGATGAGGAGAAGGTTGTCGGAGTCACGATTGATCATGGTGAGGAGATCGATGCCAACGCCGTAGTGATTGCCACAGGCGGAAAGTCAGTTCCACATACAGGCTCCACCGGTGATGGATACCCGTGGGCAAAAGAAGCAGGACATACCATTACAGAGCTTTATCCGACCGAGGTTCCAATCACATCAAATGAACCGTTTATTAAGTCAAAAGAATTACAAGGCTTATCCCTGCGTAACATCGAACTATCTGTCATCAATCCAAAGGGAAAAACGATCATTACTCATGAAGGAGATATGATTTTTACCCACTTTGGCATTTCTGGACCGGCCGTGCTCCGTTGCAGCCAGTTTGTTGTCAAAGCACTCAAAAAGTTTAAAACGGGTAAAGTAACGATGGCGATCGACGTCCTTCCTACCAAATCAAAAGAAGACGTCTTTCAAGAAATGAAAAAGATCGCAGCCGCTGAGCCGAAAAAAGCGATCAAAAATGTGTTAAAAGGGTACATACCTGAACGCTTCCTCCTATTCTTATTAGAGAAAATCGGACTTGATGCGACGACACCTTATACGAATCTCTCACATGAGACTCTCCGAGAGCTCGCTTTAGAAATCAAAGAATTTTCGTTTTCAGTCAATGGAACGTTGTCGATTGAAAAAGCGTTTGTCACTGGTGGCGGTGTATCAGTAAAAGAAATTTATCCAAAACGAATGGAATCAAAAAAGAAGGCTGGCCTGTTTTTCTGTGGTGAAGTGCTCGATATTCATGGCTATACCGGTGGTTACAACATTACCGTTGCCTTTTCAACAGGATACACTGCAGGACGTTCCGCAGGTGAACGGATTCTCCAGCTCCAATAACTACATTTATTAACAAGCTGTGGATAACCTTGTGCACAGATAATTTTACATCACGTTCGCATAAAATCAACATTTCGACAAACTTTTTAGTCTGATGTGGAAAAAGTCACCCGCTATTCACATAGTTATGCACATTTTTAGGTGTTTTCCACAGACTTATTCACAAAAACCTATGTTCTCCACACGGTTATCCACTTTATGAACAGTTTGAATACAAAAATATTCGCGAATTTTGTGACATTTACATTCGTTGACTCGACAAAATCCACTCAACAATAAAAAAAGCTGTCCACAAGGAACAGTCACCTTAACGGACAGCTAATTTTATTTATCTCAATTAATTTGCAACAATATTGACAAGCTTACCAGGTACAGCAATTACTTTACGTACCGTTTTGCCTTCAATCTCTTCTTTAATCTTTTCGTTTGCTAGAGCGATCTCTTCCATTTGCTCTTTGTTTGCATCTGTTGGAATGACAATCTTAGCACGTACTTTTCCGTTAATTTGTGCAACGATTTCCACTTCATTTTCCACTAAATACGCTTCATCATAGGTTGGCCACTCAGCGTAAGCAAGAGTTCCGCTGTTGCCAAGCTTCTCCCATAGCTCTTCCCCAAGGTGTGGAGCGACTGGTGCAATTAGCTTCACAAAGCCTTCAAGATACTCTCTTGGCAGCTCTTCTTGCTTATACGCTTCATTGATGAACACCATCAATTGTGAAATCCCTACGTTAAAGCGAAGCCCGTCAAAGTCTTCACTAACCTTTTTCACGGTTTGGTGATAAATACGCGCGAAGTCATCTGAGCCTTGTCCTGATGTAATCGCTGGGTTAAGTTCACCTGTTTCATTTGGAACAAACAAGCGCCATACGCGATCAAGGAAACGTCTTGCACCATCTAAGCCATTTTCAGACCAAGCAATTGAAGCATCAAGTGGACCCATAAACATTTCATAAAGACGAAGTGTATCAGCACCGTGAGATTGAATAATGTCGTCAGGGTTTACGACATTCCCTTTTGACTTACTCATTTTCTCATTGTTCTCACCTAAGATCATTCCTTGGTTATACAGCTTTTGGAATGGCTCTTTTGTGCTCACCACACCGAGATCATATAAAACTTTATGCCAGAAACGAGCGTACAATAAGTGAAGAACTGCATGCTCTGCCCCACCGATATAAATATCAACAGGAAGCCACTTATCAAGCTTTTCTTTATCCGCTAGTGCAGTCTCGTTTGTCGGATCAATGTAACGGAGGTAATACCAGCAGCTACCAGCCCATTGTGGCATCGTATTCGTTTCACGGCGTCCTTTCAATCCTGTTTCTGGATCGACCACTTCAAGCCAGTCCTTTGCGTTAGCGAGCGGTGACTCACCTGTACCTGATGGTTTAATTTCATCCATTTCCGGAAGCACAAGTGGCAGTTCCTCTTCGGGAACAGGCTTCATTGAGCCGTCTTCAAAGTGAATAATCGGAATCGGCTCGCCCCAATAGCGTTGACGACTAAATAACCAATCACGCAAACGATACGTAATTTGCTTTTTCCCTTTGTTCTGTTCTTCAAGCCAATCGATCATTTTTGAAATCGCTTCTTGCTTATTTAAGCCATTTAAAAACTCTGAATTTACCAGCTTACCATCTTCTGTGTAGGCTTCTTTTTCAACATCACCACCAGCAACCACTTCTTTGATTGGGAGCTCAAATGTTTTTGCAAATTCATAGTCACGTTCATCGTGTGCCGGGACAGCCATAATCGCCCCTGTACCGTAGCTCACTAATACATAATCAGCAATCCAAATTGGTAGCTTCTCACCATTCGCTGGGTTGATCGCATACGCACCAGTGAAGACACCTGTTTTTTCCTTAGAAAGCTCCGTACGCTCAAGATCACTTTTCGTTGCGACTTTTTGCTTGTAATCAGTAACAGCTGCTTCTTGTGCGTCTGTTGTTACTTTGTCAACGAGCTGATGCTCAGGTGCTAAGACCATATACGTTGCTCCAAATAACGTATCCGGACGAGTAGTGAAGACCGTAATCGCATCATCATGTCCATCAACATCAAACGTAATTTCAGCCCCTTCTGAACGGCCAATCCAGTTTCGCTGCATATCCTTAATGCTTTCAGGCCAATCAAGCTCTTCAAGATCCTCTAACAGACGATCCGCATAAGCAGTGATTTTTAGCATCCATTGCTTCATTGGACGACGTTCGACCGGATGGCCTCCACGCTCACTTTTTCCGTCAATGACTTCTTCATTTGCAAGCACCGTACCTAATGCTGGACACCAGTTCACGGCTACTTCATCTACGTAAGCAAGTCCTTTTTTATATAGCTGTAAAAAGATCCACTGTGTCCATTTGTAATAGTTCGGATCCGTTGTATTAATTTCACGATCCCAGTCATACGAAAAGCCTAATGCCTTAATCTGACGGCGGAAATTATCAATATTTGCTTGAGTAAACTCACGCGGATGCTTCCCTGTATCTAAGGCAAACTGCTCTGCGGGCAGCCCGAACGCATCCCATCCCATCGGGTGAAGGACATTATAGCCTTGCATTCGTTTCATACGTGATAAGATGTCCGTTGCCGTGTAGCCTTCTGGATGCCCAACATGAAGACCTGCGCCTGATGGATAAGGGAACATATCTAGCGCATAAAACTTCTCTTTCCCTTCGTCTTCATTTGTTTTAAATGTCTTATTTTCTTCCCAATACGTTTGCCACTTCTTTTCAATCTGCTCATGAGAGAATGCCATTGCTTAACCTCCTGAAATTGTTTTTGTAGTTTATAATGGCTCCGCACGCTACGCGCCTCTTGGAGAAAACCACTCCTAGAGGCTTATGACTTGTAGTGGCTTCGCTCATTGCTACGAGTCTGTTCAAAAAAGGAAAACCACCCTTTTTGGACAGATTCTTGTATGTAAACTTTCGAATACTCGCTAATAAAATATAAAAACCTCCCACCCCTAGCGTTATCGTTAGGGACGAGAGGTTGATCACAAAGTTAATTCCCGCGGTACCACCCAAATTAGTGTATATACGATCTATACACTCACTTAAAGTCCTTAACGCGGAAGGGACGGCAAAAGCTACTCGCTGTTCACTCTTGCAACTGTAAGGCGAGTTCATGGATTTCATTGATTGGCTTGCACCGACCGCCAACTCTCTAGACTAGTTACCCACTACTACTCCTTGTCATCGTTATTCACATTATGATGAGGATGTATGTACATCTTTTGTCTCATTACTTGATATTGTATGAATTTGTCGAACGTCTGTCAAGGATTCTTCAAAAATTCTTACCAAATTTATAAAAAACATTCATCCGGAACCAATTTCACACAAAAAATTTTCCCTATAAGAGCGTGTTTAAAAAGTGTTTAATCTGTTCGGGGAAAAACACCCCTTTTTGAACAGACTCTATACTGACTGACTTCTGCTTTTAAACGAAAAATTATGGTACGATAAGACCGTTACAATTATAACTAAATAAGACCTCTCATGAAAGAAAGGCGGATATTATGGATACAACTCAAACACCTTTACGTTTTGGAGATAAACGCTATCACTCATGGAACTATCACCTCCGTGAACAGTTCGGGGAAAAGATTTTTAAGATCCCCCTAGATGCAGGCTTTGATTGCCCAAACCGCGACGGTACGGTGGCTAGCGGCGGTTGTACGTTTTGTAGTGAGCGGGGATCGGGTGATTTTGCCGGGGACAGAAAAGATGACCTCATCACCCAGTTTCACACGATAAAAACGAACATGCATAAAAAGTGGAAAAGCGGCAAATACATCGGCTATTTCCAAGCATATAGCAACACATATGCACCTGTGGAGCAACTACGAGAGATGTTTGAAGTGATTTTAGAACAAGACGATGTTGTCGGCCTCTCAATTGCTACGCGTCCAGACTGTTTACCCGATGATGTTGTCGACTATTTAGCAGAACTCAACGAACGTACGTATTTATGGGTCGAGCTAGGCTTACAAACGATTCACGAAGAAACGGCTCAGTTGATTAATCGTGCCCATGACTATCAATGCTACATTGACGGTGTGAATAAACTACGTAAGCATGGCATTCGCGTTTGTTCTCATATTATTAATGGATTACCGACAGAAACACCAGAGATGATGCTTGAAACCGTTCGTGAAGTCACGAAGCTCGACATCCAAGGGATTAAAATTCACCTTTTACATTTATTAAAGCGAACACCGATGGTCAAACAGTATGAAAAAGGCTTGCTAGAATTTATGAGCTTAGACGAATATATCAAACTCGTTGTCGACCAGCTAGAGCTCCTCCCTCCAAAAGTCGTCGTTCATCGCTTAACTGGTGATGGTCCAGCCGATTTGTTAATTGGACCGATGTGGAGCTTGAAAAAATGGGACGTACTAAACGGAATTGAAGCGGAGCTCAAACGTCGAGACAGCTGGCAAGGAAAGTACTACAACCCAGAAAGGAAGGAAAGTTAATGAAGTTACATGGCATACTCCCATTTGCACGTTTCTTGCTTGAGGCGGCACTAGAAAAAGGAGGCATTGCGATTGATTGTACAATCGGAAACGGAAATGACACCCTCTACCTCGCCAATCTCGTTGGGAGTGAGGGCCATGTCTATGGTTTTGACATTCAAGGGCAAGCGCTCATCAACACAAAAGAGCGTTTGCAGGAACACGGTGTGTTGGAGCGAACAACATTATTTGAAGCTAGTCACGACCAAATCGACACATTGATTCCAAAAGAAACGCGGATTAACGCTGCTATTTTTAATTTGGGGTATTTACCAGGTGGAAACAAAGAGATCGTCACCGAGCCAACATCGACGATTGCAGCTCTTGAACAGCTACTCGCTCGTCTCGAGCCTGGCGGAATTATTGTCCTTGTCGTCTATCACGGACATGAGCAAGGAAAAGTTGAACGAGATGCGGTGACCGAATTTGTCACAGCGATTGACCAAAAATCGTGCCACGTCCTCCGTTATGAATTTGTAAACCAAACGAACAACCCACCATTTATCCTTGCTCTTGAAAAACGTTAACACCAGTCGTTTTTCTATTGACAATCCCTATGTCTTCGCTCAAACTATTTATAATTAACAAAAAATGGAGGGGAACTATGTCGATTTTAGATTCTATGATCGAGTTCAATCAACGGTTTGTTGAGGAAAAAAAGTACGAACAGTACCAAACAACAAAATTTCCAGATAAAAAACTCGTTATTTTAACTTGTATGGATACGCGCTTAACGCATCTCCTCCCAAATGCACTCAATGTTAAAAATGGTGATGCAAAGATTATAAAAAACGCTGGGGCTGTCATTTCTCATCCATTTGGAAGTATTATGAGAAGTATACTTGTCGCACTTTATGAATTAAAAGCTGATGAAGTCTGTATCATCGGTCACCATGGTTGTGGTATGGCCGGGTTAAAATCTTCATCGATCATTGACAAGGTGACCGAGAGAGGGATTGAGAAAGAAACACTTGAAACGTTACGATTTGCGGGTGTTGACATTGAAAATTGGCTCACCGGTTTTGATAAAGTCGAAGATAACGTTGCCCACAGTGTCGACATGGTTCGAAATCACCCTCTGATTCCCGAAGATACACCAGTTCATGGGTTAGTGATTTGCCCGGAAACAGGAAAATTAGATGTTGTCGTTAATGGCTACAAAGAATAATCAGCATTCATGGAGGAGCCTTCTCATTAGTAACTGCTCACCTCGTTTCTAGAGGTAACTGTTATTAATGAGTGGTCTCCTCTTTTTAGGTTGAAGCACGTGAACCTAACATTTCCTCGTTAGATTTCATTACAGTTTTCACCCTAATCACTTCATTATTTGCTACGATTTCTGTACAGACAAAAAATGCTCATCGTTACCATCGACCTTCCACTCTCCAGCCATTTCCCAATTGAACGATCGTTATAAAGGAGTGATCACACTGATGTTGCGGTTCCTCTGTCAATGTACCTTGATCGCCGTTTTTTATTTTATTGGCCAAGTGACCGTTACCACCTTTCACTTACCTTTCCCAGCTAGTATTGTCGGCATGCTGCTATTGTTTGTTTCACTCCTCCTAGGATTTATAAAACTAGAGTGGGTTGAGACCGTTGCCAACATCCACTTGAAACATATCATTCTCTTTTTTATCCCTCCGATCGTCGGCGTGTTCTATTATTTAGAGATTTTTAAACAGGATGGATTTAAATTGACACTTGTCTTGATTTTAAGCAGTTTAGTTGTCTTACTCGTGACAGCATTTGCTGCTGATACTTTTGTCAAAAAAGGAGAGAACAATGATGGAACATTTCATGACTAATACAAGTTTTTCAGTCGCGCTTACATTGATCAGTTATGTCATCGGATATGTATTGTTTCAGAAGCATAAGCGAACATGGTTACACCCGCTGATTATCGGTACACTCATGATTACTAGCATCCTACTCATCACTGATGTTGATTTTGAGACCTACTTGGAGGGCACAAGCCTCTTTTCATTCTTGCTCGGCACAGCGACTGTTTCATTAGCCATCCCCGTCTACAAACATTTACACACATTAAAGAAGCATTTTGTCGTGATTTTTTCTGGTGTTATCTTAGGTACAGTCACTGGTATGCTAACGGTGATCGTTTTCGCTCATTTATTTAAATTAAATCAAGAAATCTATATTTCACTCGTCCCAAAGTCGGTAACACTTCCAATTGCCACCTCAGTTTCAGCGACGCTCGGTGGAACACAATCATTAACAACGTTGTTTGTTATCATCTCTGCGCTCGTCTCCCTTATCATCGGCCCACATTTATTAACGAAGGTCGGCATCAAAAGTAAATTAGCAAAAGGGCTAGCCTTAGGTACATCCGCACAAGCGCTAGGCGTAAGCAAAGCCTTACAATGGGGCGAAAAAGAAGGTGCCATTGGCAATGTTGCGATGAATACTTCTGCGGTGTTTGTGGCAATCGTCGTTCCTCTGATCGGTCCCTATCTGCTCCTTTAACCAACAGTCATCCCCTGCTATTTCCATGTGCGATTCCTTTGAGCTTTTGAAAAAAGTCTCAAGGGTTTCTCATTATTTCCTTGTTAGATTAACTTACATAATTATACAGTGCCAAATGATGACTTGGTATGATGAATAGGGACTAGAGTTCTAGCTTGTACGTTTAGGGGGGGATTCTCATTGGATTACGCGGTTCAACATTTGCTGTTAAATGTACTCTTTATCATCATTCCGCTTTTTATTTATCAAATCTTCTTTTTAGACAACCATACCTATCATAAAAAAATTAACTATTTTCCCATCATTGTGCTTGGGTGTACATCGATTGTGTTGTGCTTGAGCTTTCCGATTTCATTTTTCGAAGGATTCATCCTTGATTTACGACAAATCCCATTAATATTAGGAGCCATTTACGGAGGATATATTGTTAGTCTTCCAATGTTTATAACGATTGTTATGTATCGTTTTTCACTTGGTGGTGATGGGGTTTATATCAACTTCTTCGTTATTTGCTCAATCATGTTGTTCGTCCCACTGTTACGTGCTAAATTTTTAAGTCTATCACCTAACCATCGCATCATCGTAACATCAACACTTTCATTCATATCCTCCACCTTGTTAGTAAGCATGATTCACCAATTTGATCCAACATCACTTGCAGGTGGAACGGTTTCACTCAATTACATTATGATCCAAAGCCTATGTATTGCACTTGTTACATATTTAATCGAAAAAATGCGTGCGAACGTCTATATGAAAGAACAAATCCAAGTACTAGAAAAGCAAAATGTCACAAATCAACTCGCAGCAAGCATTTCTCATGAGGTTAGAAATCCACTAACGGTCACAAAAGGTTTTTTACAGCTATTAGACTCTGGACAATTAACAGAAAAACAACGAGCCAGCTACATTGAATTAGCGTTGAGTGAATTAAATCGTGCAGATACGATCATTGGTGATTTTCTCTCCTTTTCAAAGCCAAGCAAACATGATGAAAAGTGTAACAATTTAGTGGATGATATTAAGCAAATTCAATCGATTTTATCACCTTATGCGTCAAACAATCAGGTAGAGGTCGTTACAAGCTTTAAAGCGGATACTTATGAGGTACAATACGACCCACATAAACTACGCCAATGTCTGATTAACATTGGAAAGAATGCAATTGAAGCGATGCCTGATGGCGGAAGATTAGAATTTAATGTATATCACGATAACCATCAAGTGATTACCGAAATTAAAGATAATGGGATTGGGATGTCTAATGGGGAGATTAAACGAATTGGAACACCATACTTCACAACGAAAGAAACAGGGACTGGGTTAGGCATGATGGTTGTTTTCAACATTATTAAAGCAATGAACGGGTCCATCCGGATTAAAAGCAAGCGAGGCAAAGGAACGACGTTTTTTGTTATGTTACCAGAGTATCGGTAGTGATGCTCAGGATGAAGATTATTGTCACTCATTAGGTTGGAGTTATTGTAGGCATTGTGGGCGATGTGGCGTTGTGGGCGATGAAGGACACTTCAGCTCCAGTTTCACCCTTAGTTGTCCTTCATAAACTCGATGAAGGACATTTCAGCTCCAGTTTTGAATATAGACTATAAAGTGGACACGCATTGGAGAGACTTGTAAAACAAGTATCTAAATGGAGCGTGTTAATATGCCTAGAACTTATGATGAAGAATTTAAAGAATATGTTGCTAAGTTAGTTGTAGATGAACGGAATAAAGCATCAAATGTAGCTAGAGAAATGGATTTATCACCTAAGACAATATCTCGTTGGATTAAGAATTACCGTGAAAAGAAAAAGGCAAATCAAGAGGAAACAGGTTATATTACTCCAAGTGAGTTTAGACAACGCGAGAAAGAATTAATGGATCAAATTAATGAATTAAAGGAGGAAAATGAAATCATAAAAAAGGCGGCGCACATCTTCATGAAAGGCCAGAAGTAATTTTCGAGTTTATGTTTAACCATCGAAAAGAATTTCGGATAGTGAAGATGTGCGAAGTATTAAAGGTTTCTAAGAGTGGTTATTATAAGTGGCTTAAAAAAGAAGAGAGTAATCAAGAGAAAAAGAAAAAGAAGTTGATGGCTATAATTCGCAGTCTATTCTTTCAGAATCGTGAAGTATATGGGAGCCCTAGAATAACTAGAGAACTACATAAAAAAGGTATTCATTTAGCCGAGAGAACCGTTGGAAGATATATGCTTGAGATGGGACTACGTGCGATTCCTGAACAGCGATTTGTTATGACTACAGACTCTAATCATCGTAATCCTATTTACCCTAATCTACTAAATCGTGAGTTTCATGCAGATCAACCAGATCGTATTTGGGTGACAGATATTACTTACATTTGGACTTTGAAAGGATGGTTGTATTTAGCAACGGTTATGGATTTATATTCACGTAAAATTGTTGGATGGAGTATGGATAAAGTCATGACAAAAGAGTTACCTTTAAAAGCTCTAAATCGAGCGATCCAGTCAAGGAATCCTTCAGAAAATTTAATTCACCATTCTGATCGTGGCTGCCAGTATACTTCGAAAGAATACATTTCACGCTTACAGGAATATAACATTCAAATTAGCATGAGCCGTAAAGGGAATTGTTATGATAACGCGTGTATGGAGTCTTTTTACGCCACGCTAAAAAAAGAATTAATATACCGGCGTAAGTTTGTTAGTCGAGAAGAGGCAAACAATGCAATCTGGAAATACATCATGAGTTTTTATAACGAAAGAAGAAGTCATTCAACGATAGGTTTTGTATCTCCAAATGAGTTTGAAAGAAATTGCCGAGCAGGAAATCCCCCAACTCAAGGCAATAAAGCCGCATAAAAGCTTGTTTGGATATCCAAGTAACTTTACGTGGAGTGGCGGGTATGTTAGCCTTTCGGGCGAGCTACCAGGTAATGAATCAGGTGGTTTCGTGGCTCGGAAAACATACCCGCAGAGGCTCCATGTCAAGTTACGGATCACAAGCACCACCCTAATATCGGGTCATAAGAAATAGTTTTAAAAATTATCGACAAAAGGTTCTCTTATAAAATTGAATAGAATCCCTCATATTTTAGGGTTTTGATAAAAAACTTCTCTCTTAAAAGAGTCCACTTTCTTGACAGAAGTCCAGTTTCGCCCGTGGTTGTCCATCATAACCCTGATGAAGGACACTTCAGCTCCGGTTTCATCCTTAGTTGTCCTTCATACACCCAATGAAGGACATTTCAGCTCCGGTTTCACCCTTAGTTGTCCTTCATACACCCAATGAAGGACATTTCAGCTCCGGTTTCACCCTTAGTTGTCCTTCATACACCCAATGAAGGACATTTCAGCTCCGGTTTCACCCTTAGTTGTCCTTCATACACCCAATGAAGGACACTCCCTCGCTCCACATACGAAAGAATGTCCTTCATCGCCTCTATTCATCCTATTCATGACTGTAGCGTATTACTTCACGCGACGAAACACCCAGCTATTTAAGTAGAAAAACAGCGATGATGTTCCACCAAGACGTAAGACTCGTTTCGACAGGTCACGGACATCTTCTTGCTTGCGAACTTTTTCATCTGCTAAATAGATCGCAAGTAATCCTTTATTAATCATTGTATGAAATTTCCGATCTGGCAGCTTCGCAATGCTCGCATCAGCTTGCTGCTTAAACTGTTGAAAGCGGTCCATCATCTCCTGCTTACTGTCATAATAGAAGCAGAAGTTTAAGTCTCCTCCTTCGCGATCCTCTTCTTGGTCAATAAAATAATCCAATAAAATATGTAAGCCTTGGACCCAAGGAAAATAACCGTCCTTGATATTCGCTACGGTTTCTACTGTCAAATGTTCATCAACGGCATAACTGACTAAGCAAAAAATTCCTAACGTCGACCCTGCACAAGCCGAAAATTCATACCAAGTCATTTCCGGCAACTGAGACTTATGCTTTTCAAACCATTCTTCCAAAAGTGGAACCCTGTCCTCTTTTTTCACGTGCTTATAGACCTGTAAATCACAATAATACCCAGCGAGCTCTTTGAGTGATGCGGCGATTTTTTCGTAGGAAGGCAACGATTGCAGAACATCCTGACAAGTCATGACCAACGACTCGAGGTAACCACCATCATCTTGTTCATCCCGGTAGCGATAATAATTCACAGGCTCTGCCCCTGGTGTTAGCGCATGGAGCATAGAATCGTGAAGGGCTCGAAAATCAGTTGGATCTAACGATGTACTGCGGTCACACAAGTTATCTAGATAATCACTGATTGTTTGATAAGCGACAATAAAACGAATCACCTTATCATTTTCCTCTTTTGCTAGCAAGCCATAGATACCACCGCCTTCACAATGGAAGGCTTTATTTTCAATACTTAATAATGCTTGTGTTCGTAATTCCTCATTTGGAATCGCACGTGCCTTCTCTTTCCAACCATTCAAGTAATGATGGACAGATGGGATCACATGTCGATAGACACTTGCGAGTAACGTTAACGGTTGACTTGGTACTTTCAAATAGCACCCTCCTTCTCCTCACGATCTTAAGACCAATGTTGCTAGTAAAATACCACAGTGGTTTCATCAAAACAAACGATTACTACTCCATCTATTTCCTTAACTCAATAAATGATTTCGTTAACCGAAAGACCTCGTCACGCTCAGGTTCATTGAATACCTCATGATATAACTGGTCCCACTCTTTGTATGATTTATCTGATAGCTGGACTTGATTAAACCAGCGTTCCACTGCAAACTTATCGACAATATGATCATCACCGGCTTGCAAGACGAGTAAGGGAACATCAGGGAATGCTTCAGTCGAACGGTTTGCGATCTTCATTGCTTTCACAAGCTCTTGATACCAGCGAATTGAAACTTTGCTTACCCGCATTTCATCTTTTACATACGCTTCACGAACTTGTTCATTGCGAGTAGCAAGTGCGGAGTTAATACCTGACTTTGCTCGAAGCGTCGGTGTCACTCGGTGCAACACTCTAGCGGCCACGTCCTTACTTTTTGATGGTGGGTTCACTAACCCAAGACACGGGGATGACAAAATCACGCCATGAACGTCTAATTTCTTTTCCATCATCGTTCGAATCACTGCTAATCCACCCATGCTATGCCCAAGAAGGAAGACCGGCAAACGGTAACTGGCCGCTTCCTCATACCAGCCCGTGATCGTATCCATGTATTGAGTAAATGAAGAGATATGGCCGCGTTTTCCTCGCGTCTTCCCTTGCCCCGGTAAGTCACCGGTGACGACGTGACATCCGTTGGTATTCAATTGCTCTATTAACCACGCGTAACGCTGATGATGCTCCCCAGCGCCATGAACAATCACAAACACAGCATCCGCTTTCGTACTTTCCCACTTCCACATCTTCCTTCACACTCCTACAATGATTAGAGTCTATTCAAATTGAATCTCTCTCTTTTTGCACCCTTTAAACAAGAACATTTTAGAGAGTTCAGACTACTCAGCACTAGAAATTTTTGCTATGCTTACGTTACTGACAAACAAGAAATGATCTACCAATTATAGCAAATCTAAACAAACAGCGAAAAGGAAGTGACTGACTTGATTTATCCTTATGACGGTAAGTATCCAAAAATAGCTGAAAGTGCATTTATCGCAGATTATGTTACGATTACTGGCGACGTCCAGATCGGTGAAGAATCAAGCATCTGGTTTAACACGGTGATTCGAGGCGATGTTAAACCAACATTTATTGGTGACCGCGTCAATGTTCAAGATAATTCAACCCTGCACCAAAGTCCGCTTTGTCCACTGATTTTAGAAGATGATGTCACGGTGGGGCACCAAGTGATCCTCCATAGCTGTACCCTTCGTAAAAATGCACTGATCGGGATGGGTTCAACCGTCCTAGATGGTGCTGAAGTTGGTGAAGGAGCCTTTATCGGAGCAGGCAGCCTCGTTCCACAAGGAAAGAAAATCCCAGCTAACAGCTTAGCCTTTGGACGTCCTGCCAAGGTCGTCAGAGAACTTACCGATGAAGACCGCAAAGATATGGCGCGGATTCGCCGTGAATACGTTGAGAAGGGGCAATATTACAAGAGCTTGCAAGAACCAAAGCGCTAGGTTACTGAACCTTCATCGTATCATATACAACATTTCATCGCTCTCCTTGAACCTGCTTTTCATACTTTTCGTGATCTCCCCTTATCTATTTTTAAAAAAGAAGCTTGAGGATGAACTCCCCAAGCTTCTTTTTATCGTAGTTAAGACGCCCTTATAGCATCGCTTGCTTTTGCAAGGCTTCAGCTTTATCCGTACGCTCCCATGGAAGGTCCACATCTGTGCGTCCAAAGTGTCCATAAGCCGCAGTTTGCTTGTAAATCGGACGACGTAGGTTCAGCATTTTGATTAGACCTGCCGGACGAAGATCGAAGTTTTCACGAACAAGCCCAACAAGTACTTCCTCAGAAACCTTTCCTGTTCCAAATGTATCAACAGAAATGGAAACTGGCTGTGCCACACCGATGGCATATGCAAGCTGAACTTCACACTTATCCGCAAGACCAGCTGCAACGATATTTTTAGCGACATAGCGCGCACCATATGCTGCCGAACGGTCAACCTTTGTTGCATCCTTACCAGAGAATGCACCGCCACCGTGACGAGCATATCCACCGTACGTATCAACAATGATTTTACGCCCTGTTAAGCCCGCATCCCCTTGTGGTCCACCGATAACGAAACGACCCGTCGGATTAATGAAATATTTCGTATCTTCATCAATTAACCCTTCTGGTACGACTGGCGCAATTACATATTCTTTTAAATTGCGTTGAATTTGCTCAAGCGTTATCTCAGGGTGATGTTGTGTTGAGATGACAATCGTGTCAATTCGTAATGGTTGACCATTTTCATCATATTCTACCGTTACTTGCGTTTTACCGTCCGGACGCAAGTATGGAAGGACCTCTTCTTTACGCACTTCTGTTAACTTACGTGCGAGTCGATGAGCAAGCGAAATCGGTAATGGCATCAATTCATCCGTTTCATTATTGGCATAACCAAACATTAAGCCTTGGTCACCGGCACCAATCGCTTCAATTTCATCGTCAGTCATTTGACCTTCACGTGCTTCTAACGCTTGGTCAACCCCTTGAGCAATATCTGCTGACTGCTCATCGATTGATGTTAATACCGCACACGTTTCTGAATCGAATCCATACTTCGCTCGTGTGTACCCAATGTTCTTCACTGTATCACGAACGACTTTCGGGATATCAACATATGTAGACGTTGAGATTTCACCAGACACAAGCACTAACCCTGTGCTGACCGTTGTTTCACATGCCACGCGGGCGTTCGGATCCTTTTTTAAAATTTCATCAAGAATCGCATCAGAAATTTGGTCACAAATCTTATCCGGATGCCCCTCTGTTACCGATTCTGATGTAAATAAACGACGACTTCTTTCTACCATGATAAGTATCCTCCTTCGCACACCGACAAAATCGACTATTTACATAAAAGTGTTCACAAAAACGGCTTGTTCTACTCTTATCATGAAATAGCAATTTGTCTACTATGCTAAAATTTGATACGGCACTCATTCCCCCCACTATTGTGAGTATGAACTGAACATGTATAACCACGAAAACCCTTTTCCATCAATGAGGAAAAGGGTTGGTCCATTCACCTTTCACCTCTTATCGATCAAGGCTACGCCTTGCAGGTTAGCACCTTTTCACCATTTTTTATTGGTGTTGGTTGCTGGGTTTCTTCGGGCCTGTCCCTCCACCTACTCGGGATAAGAGTATCCGTTCGCGACATATCATAACGTAGATGATAGACGATGTCAACCAATGACGGTTGACATCGCTATTTGTTTCCATGTATGGTACACAACCAAGCTGTTAATACGGCGTATCCTGTGTGTTATTCCTTCTATTTTCCTGCTCTTGACGTTCTTCCTCGCGCATTTGCAGTCGCAATAGTTCATTTTGGTTATCCCTAGGCTTTACCTGACTATATACCCCGCTTGCGGTTAACCCAATCACTAACGCTGTTAGCACTTCATTTCCCCACTCACGAGGAATAAACCATAATATCATCGCAAAGAAGATCGCTAGTAGCGCTCGATATTTTTTATCAATCGAAAAGGCATTCCCAACAACCGTTACAAGCGCAGCAACAACAGCCGCTACTGTTGCTAGATCCATCATTGTTATTTCTGGCATAGCATAGGTTCCCTCCCTTTCTTCCATATGCTATGCAGGTGCCGCTTTTTCGGTAACCAAAAACGACCTAGAAGCCTTAAACAAGCAATTGTTACATACTAAAAGGGACAAGTAAAGTAGCCTTTATTATTTATTCATTTGTACATTTATAACACACTCGTTTTCATTCCTTCATATTATATCTAACAATCTCCTCGCACGAACTAGTGATAACTTAAGAAATTTATAAAAATAGTATAGACTATTATTTTTAATGTGTTATACTATTTTCAACAGTAAAAGCACAGCAAAAATTAACCAATGATAAAATTAAAATATACTTAAAAAGAAAGGGTTTTGTTGCAAATGAGTACAGTTAGCTTTGGGACTGAATTAGACCAAATTTTAAGCGGAGAGAATGTTCTTTTAGACTTACCGATTTCAAAGTTAGTCGAAAAGTCACTAATGCGAAATGAAGGGGTCTTGACTGAAAGTGGTGCCTTAAACGTTGAAACAGGAAAATACACTGGTCGTTCCCCTAAAGATAAATTTATTGTAGACGAAGCTTCTGTATCAGACAAAATTGATTGGGGCTCTGTCAACCAGCCGATTGATAAAGAAACATTTTCAAAACTTTATAAAAAAGTACTTGATCACTTAAAAGAGAAAGATGAAGTGTTTGTTTCTCACGCGTATGCTGGTGCTGATTCAAGCTATCGCTTACCAATCCAAGTCATTAATGAATTTGCTTGGCACAACCTTTTTGCACGTCAATTATTCATTCGTCCAACACAAGAAGAGTTAGAAACAATTACTCCTGAATTCACAATCGTTTCTGCTCCAGAATTCAAAGCGGATCCTGTTGTTGATGGTACGAATTCAGAAACATTTATTATGGTCTCATTTGAAGAGAGAATCGTTCTCATCGGTGGTACTGAATATGCTGGTGAAATGAAAAAATCAATCTTCTCAGTGATGAATTACTTGCTGCCGGAGCAAAATGTTCTTTCGATGCACTGTTCTGCCAATGCAGGTAAAGAAGGTGATGTTGCGTTATTCTTCGGGCTTTCTGGCACGGGTAAGACAACGCTTTCAGCTGATCCTAACCGTTACTTGATCGGAGATGATGAGCACGGTTGGTCTAATAATGGTGTCTTTAACATTGAAGGTGGGTGCTACGCAAAATGTGTAAACCTATCGTATGAGAAAGAACCACAAATTTGGAACGCCATTCGTTTCGGAGCGGTACTAGAGAATGTTGTTCAAAGTGACGTCACCGGCAAGCCTGATTATGATGATACGAGCTTAACAGAAAATACACGTGCAGCGTATCCATTGGAATCGATTCCAAATACGATCATTCCAAGTGTTGCTGGACATCCAAATACAATTATCTTTCTAACAGCAGATGCATTCGGTGTCTTACCACCAATCAGTAAGCTAACAAAAGAACAAGCGATGTATCATTTCCTTTCTGGTTATACAAGTAAGCTTGCTGGAACTGAACGAGGCGTTACATCACCAGAAGCAACATTCTCAACGTGCTTTGGTGCACCATTCTTACCATTACCGGCAGCTCGTTATGCTGAAATGTTAGGTGAGAAGATTACGCAACACAACGCTCAAGTCTTCCTTGTCAATACTGGTTGGTCTGGTGGACCATATGGGGTCGGAAAACGTATGAATCTCTCGTACACACGTGCGATGGTGCAAGCTGCTCTTCAAGGTGAGTTAAATGCGTTAGAAACAACCGTTGACCCAATCTTCGGCCTTCATATCCCTCTTCATTGCCCAGGGGTACCAGATGAGGTGCTACAACCACGTAAAACGTGGGAAGATACAGCTGTTTATGACGAAAAAGCACAAGAATTGGCAACGAAATTTAAGGAGAACTTCGATAAGTTCAACTATGTATCAGATGAAATTAAAAAGGCTGGTCCGCTAGTCTAAGTGGTGTAAGAGCTGTTCCATCAGTGCTGCTCACCTTGGTTAGGTACTCTACTGCGCCTAAGGTGACGGTTATAGGAGCGGCTCTTTTTTATGTATAAAGCCTATTGCTTCTTCATCCACTTCGTCAATTCCGTCGTAATGTTGCGATAGCTTGGTTCCGGAAAATGGTGTGTAAACGTATCATAAAAGCGGATGACTACATCCTTTCCCTCACTTCGCAACGCAGCTTCAAGCCGATACGCATGTTCAATCGATACGTGCTCATCACGTTTCCCATGAATAATGCAAACAGGTGCATTTATCATACCAACTTCGGTCAATGGTGTTCGCCATTCGTAACGCTCTGGATATTTTCTAGGAGTTCCCCCAATGACTCGTTTTAACATTTTGCGAAGGTCGACGCGCTCTTCATAGGTGAGTTTCATATCAGACACCCCACCCCAGCATGTGACTGAACGAACGCTATATGTGATAGCTGTCAACAATGCCATCACTCCACCACGTGAAAATCCAAATACATGAACCTGATCTCTAGCCACGCGGGGATGATTGGCTAAACATTCGTAAGCATAAAAGGCATCATAACGGTCATCACCAGCGAAATCTTCTCGACCATCTCCACCTTTATTTCCACGATAAAACGGGGCAAGGACCACAAACCCTTCCGCTGCAAATTGAATCACTCTTGCAACACGAACCATACCGACATTTTTAATTCCGCCACGTAAATACAACAGACCAGGATATTCACCAGGAGTATCCGGGACAGCAAGATACCCTTTTACGTTGAAAGAGCCACTCTTATAGGTGATTAAATATAAACGTATGTTAGGATGTGGTGAAGGGACCCGCTGTTTCTCGATGATCTTAGCTTCCATCGTCCATCCCTCTCTTCATTCTAGGTTTTATCACTCGTTTCGTTTTTATACGATTAAATCAAGGCTCATCGTCGCATTTACAACAGACCTCGCTTTTGAAGTTGCTCAATCGTCAGTGGTAAAACCTCGTCCTTCATGATAAAACTATAGCGCTTTTCTTTCTTGACCGCCTCAGGGAGTTTGTCAATGAGGACTGGCCCATTCGTTTCTAAGTAATCTGCTTTTGCTTCTAATGAATCAATAACAGCATAATAAATATTTTTAACCAGCGTGTCCGCCTTACTCGTCACTTCGTATTGTCCAATATACGTAAGCATACGAATATATCCACCTGTTTCTTCAAACACTTCTCGACTCGCAGCGTCCTCAGGATGCTCTCCGTTCTCAACTTTCCCACCCGGAAATTCTAAACCTCGACCCGAGTGTGACGTTAACAACCATTGACCCCGAAAACGACAAACCACCCACACATGCTTTGGGTTATTTGAAAAAGGATGATTGGAAAATGATAGTCTCACATCATGCCCATAATAATCTTTAAAGGTTAACACCTGCTCCATATGTATTCCCCATCTCTTCTGATCTCCTCATTTATTGTAAAGGATTTCCGACATTTATCCAACAACGACACCTTTCTTGTCGATATAACCCTCCTAAAAGAATAAGAGCTCTACACTATCCACACGGCAAGGGGCGCGCGGCAATACTCGCCTCTATTAGTGTACTTTATCTTTACTATCAACGACAAAAAGCACCCTTAAAAAAGAGTGCTTTTTGGTGACTCCTATATGAGTTAAGCTTTCGTCACATTGACAGCTTGAGGTCCGCGGTTTCCCTCTTCCACTTCAAAGTTAACAGCTTGACCTTCTTCTAACGTCTTAAACCCTTCTTCTTGAATCGCTGAAAAGTGAACAAACACATCATCTCCACCTTCAACTTCAATAAAACCAAAACCTTTTTCTGCATTAAACCATTTTACTTTACCAGATTGCATAAAACATATCCTCCTAAAAAATAAACACATGCATGTGCGTATTGTTTTTATGACTGCTTCATGGGTACTAGATAGTGCCATGAAGTCGTCAGTAAGTAATATGTTCGTAAGAGGAGGAAATTATGCACATGGCTAATCGTTATTTTTTTGGAGACTTTGTTTAGAAGGCAAAGCTGATTCTTCGAAGACAGCGTCTATATCTAATGAGCCAGTTTGCTGCAGTTGCTTATACAGCCGCTCTTTCAAAACAGTTGTGACTCCTTCAACAGACGTTCGTTTTGTAAATTCAGTCAGCAGTTCTTCACCACTGTAACCTTCACGTACGATTTGTTTTAGGATCGTATTGACGATTTGATCTTTTCTCACCGCCAATGAACCCGTAAAGAGGACACTGATTTGTTTTGACAAAGTGGTCATTTGTCGAATCGTTGCTGTCATCGTAGCTGGAAAATTACTTTCATTTGTAATAACCACTTCAATTAAAATCTGCTCTTGTTTTTCAGACAGACGTTCAAAAAGATCCTTATACTTGGTGCTGACAACAGCATCAATTAACCACGATTGTCCATCCACTTCTTTGTTTACGATCAATCCATCATCAAGTGGGATATTCTTGAGGTAGACACCTTCCCCTTCATCTAAGAGCATTTGCAATGAGTACAGTTTGAAGGTTTTCATCGTCTCACCTTCTTTTTATAGTCAATTTTTTTGTTCCTTAGAAACTAATTCAGATTCTCTCTCTTCCATCCATTTAACTAGATCCCTTTCACTCTCTGTTAGCTCACGACCTAAATTTGTACGAAATTCATCTACCAACTCATTATATACGAAATGAACATCCATCTGATTACCCCTCTTTATTAGCATAGTTAGCAAAATGAATACAGGCTCGCTCTATCCTTTTCTTGCCAGGATAGTATATTACACTTTCGCTAAGATTATGATAAATCCTGCAACAAAAGTCTAATTATTTAGATTTTAATTGTAAATAAAACGATTAGAGCCCTTTGTTGCTTATTGCTTCAAAGGGCTCATCATTTATTATGCTGCTTTTGCTTCTCGGTTTTCGTAACGTACCTTGTTGCTAAACATGTGCTTTAGGTAAGGGAGCACCCAACGGTCTCCACCAAACTTACCAGCATTTGCACCTGCCGCTAAAATGAACATTGAAATAAGCACTAACAATGGGTTTGTTGAAATTGTTCCTGCGAACATAAAGCTAAAGTTCATTACAACACCAAAGAATGCTGCTGCAGTCGTAAATACACCTAAAATAAGTCCAAGTCCTACTAACACTTCGCCCCAAGCAACAACTACACTAAATACTTCTGCATTCGGAATTGCAAATCTTTCAAGAAAAGCAACATAACTCGGGTACTGGAGTTGCTCACCTGACATGACCGGGTTAGCCACAGATCCTTGAAGATATCCAGCGGCACTAAAGTCACCTGTTACTTTCCCCCATCCTGCTGTCAACCAAGCCCATCCGACATAAAGACGTAAAGCTGTTAATATTCCTGCTACCCATACATTATTTCTTAAGAAATTCATAAACATAGATGATTCCTCCATTATTATATATTTTTATTTTGATGAGATAACAGCTGCTGTTTTAATTGTGAAGAATTTCACATAAGTTTGTGAAGTGTTTCACAACCTCTAGTCATAGTATAGAATAGACGTCATTAAAATGCTAGTGTGTTCACGATTTATTCAAAATAAATAGCGATAATTGTGTCAAATTTGTAGCCACCACAGATTCATGACTCATCTTTTAGAAAAAGGCTGTCACATTTTTATAACCTTTGTCGAATGAGTAGAAATTGAGGTTCATTACCAGTACTATAGCTTATAGTGATTTTTTAATGTCTACAAAAAGGGTGTATTCGAATGGTAGAAGAAGTACTTTTTCGACAAGCGTTTCAAGCTGCGAATGTCGGCATTGGAATGCTTGATATCAACAATCGTTGGCTAAAAGTAAATCCTGCTTTTTGTGAGATGGTTGGTTATTCAGAAGAAGAGTTATTATATATGACAGATGAGGCAATTACCTTTCCAGACGACCTGAAACATGAAGCGGAATTAAAAGACAAACTGTTTAAAAAAGAAATAAAAAATCTTCACATTGAAAAACGATACATCCATAAAGACCGTTCAATCCTCTGGGTTTCTTTACATATCTCAATGGTCTTTAATGAGAATGATCAACCTCAATGTTTTATCATTCATGCTGAAGATATAACAATGAAAAGGCAAACAGAACAAACAATAGTTGAAAATGAACAAACGTATCGCCTTATCGCCGAACAATCAGCTGATATCGTGGGCAGATATTATCCAGACGGGACAATTTTTTATTGCTCCCCTTCTGTCCGTGAAATTCTGGGCTATGAGCCTTGTGAAGTGATTAATAAAACACCCTATGACTATGTCCACCCCGATGACCAACATAAACTTGCCGCGTGTCACAACCAAGTGACCAACACAAACAAAGAAAAGACGTGCGCTCGATTCCGTACGAAAGACAATACATTTGTTTGGCTCGAATCAATCATAAAAAGCATCAAAGACCCCACAACAGATCAACCAAAAGAAATGATCGCTTTCTCTCGCGATGTAACAACAAGAGTAACAGCTGAACATGAATTGAAAAAATCGAAACAGCGTTTGGAACAACTATTTAAGCACATTAAACGTAGTTTAGATGGAGTCACTGATAGCTTCATTACTGTTGATAAAAACTTTTGCTTTACCTTTATAAACAAAGAAGCCGAGCAAGTGCTCAATCATAGCCGTACCAAATTGATTGGAAAGAATCTTTGGAGTACATTTCCTGAATTAGTAGGCACTAATTTCGATTTAAAACTCCATCAAGCATTCGCAGAACGATGTGCCATTCAATCAGAGTTCTACTTTCCAACACTTGATGATTGGTTTCATTTTCGCATTTATCCAACTGAGGAAGGTGCGCTCATTTATTTTCTAAATATTACGAAACGAAAGCAGATCGAAACAAAGCTAAGTGAGAGTGAGGAGCGGTACCGCAGCTTAGTCGAGTTCTCACCAGAGTCAATCGTTGTGCATATTAATCAAAAGGTTGTCTATATTAATCCTGCCGGTGTCGCACTTCTTGGAGCTACCGATCCTAGTGATGTGATTGGCAAAAGAATATGGGATTTCTTCCCTGAAGAAAATCATGATGTTCTCTACCAAAGCTTCAGGCAAAATTTAAATGGTAACCATAAGCAACGGTTCACAGGCCACCAAGTAACAACTTTGGACGGGGAGACAAAACATATTGAATTTACAACGAAACGAATTATGTATGAAGGGAAGCCAGCCGTAAAAGCAATTTTACGTGATGTGTCTGAACGGAAAAAATACGAAGAGTTAATGTCGAAATCAGAAAAGCTATCGCTTGTTGGTCAATTAGCTGCAGGTGTTGCTCATGAAGTTCGCAACCCGTTAACTTCGATTAAAGGCTTTGTTCAAATCTTTCAAGCTTCTAAATCGTACAATGACGAGTTTGCACGAATCATCCTTGACGAGCTTGATCGTGTGGAATCGATTATTTATGAATTTTTAACACTTGCAAAACCGAATCAAGAAATGGTATTTAAAAAGCTTGACCTAAAGCTCTTGCTAGAGCAAGTCGTTACCTTACTTGATACACAAGCGATGTTTCGTGATCATCAAATCTTCACTGACTTTGATGAATTACCATTCGTCGAATGTGAGGAGAATCAATTAAAACAAGTTTTTGTTAATATTATTCAAAACGCACTTGAAGCAATGTCCTCAAAGGGAGCCGTTTATATTAAACTCAAACGGCATAGCGAGGAAACCATCTCGATTGATATTACCGACACTGGACGCGGCATGTCTGATGAGCGGATACGTCAATTAGGTGAGCCTTTTTATTCTAATAAAGAAAAAGGGACAGGCCTTGGGCTGATGGTCTGTTTTAAAATTATTGAACACCATAACGGCAATATCCATTTTTCCAGTAAAGTTGGTAAAGGTACAACCGTGACCATCACACTACCTATTAAACAAAACAAACACGCCTATGAACTCATTTCCCAATAAAAAATAGGAGAAGTGTTAACAGTTTACCTTCCTCATACATGAATAAGAAAACAGGTGACATGGCTTAGAGGCTTGTTCTCTAAGTCATGTTGGTTTTACTCCCCACCCTATCAATGGCGCTCACCACTAATGCTTAATATAATAATAATGCCACCTCAACAAAGGAATTATTATTACATAAAAAAACGCATGTGTGCTATTAAGCCACATACGTTTTCATTCATCTTTAAAATTCCTGTTCTTGATATGCACGCTTCAACCGTTCAAGCCCCTCTGTTAAGGTTTGACGTGGACAAGCGATGTTCATGCGCTCAAAGTCTTTGCCTTCCTCTCCAAAAGTACTCCCGTGACTTAAGGCAACTTTCGCCTTGTCCTCAAGCCATTTTCGTCTTTCTGCAGCGGTCATCCCTAACTCGCTGCAGTCTAACCAAACTAAATAAGTCCCTTCTGGCTCAACAACCTTAATTTTTGGCATATGCTCGCCAACAAAGTTAATCACATAGCGTAAGTTATCTTCTAGATAGGCTCTTAGCTCCGTTAGCCATGGCTTTCCATGACGATATGCGGCTTCTGTTGCGACACTAGCGAATAAATTAGGCATAAATAAAAATTGATTTTGCAAATGCTTGGCAAATTTTTTATAGTATTGCTCATTTTCAATAACTGTAATTGACGATTGAATCCCTGCTAAATTAAACGTTTTACTTGGAGCAAGGCAAGTGATTGTCCGATTGGCAGTATCGCTTGATAGACTTGCAAACGGCACGTGATGGTGACCGTTTAACATAAGGTCGGCATGAATTTCATCAGAAATCACAAGTAGATCGTGCTTTTTACAAATCTCAGCTAACCGTTGCAGCTCCTCTTTTGACCAAACTCTCCCTGCTGGGTTATGTGGGTTACATAGGATAAGCATTTTCGTATGTTCGTCGATGCTAGCTTCTAGGTGATCGAAATCGAATCGGTATTGTTTTCCGTCAAACTGAAGTGGATTTTTAACAAGTCTGCGGTTCACATTTGTAACCACACTATAGAACGGATAGTACACCGGGGTTTGTATGATGATTTTATCGTCTTCATCCGTAAACGCCTGAATCAATTGCGTGATCGTCGGTACAACCCCCGCTGTGTACTGCAGTGCTTTCGGATCAACGGTCCAGCCATATTCTGTTTTAAACCAGTTAACGACGGCTTGATCAAGTGATTCTGGTCGCACCGTATATCCTAAAATCCCGTGCTCAACCTTTTCTTGGATTGCTTCTAACACGGCCTCTGGTGCGCGAAAATCCATATCAGCTACCCACATGGGCCAAAGATCTTTTCCATTATAAAGCTTATCTACAGCATCCCATTTTGTTGAATTCGTATTTGTGCGGTCAATGACTTTATCAAAATTCCCCATGATCGCGAATCCCCCTCTTTTCGTTACATATGTTAAAAATTAACATGATGATGTAATCTTTTCAACTGTTTCGACATCCGCAGGTGCCCATCTAAGCTCTTTTAATTGATTGAAAGTACACCAACGAACCTCATCATGTTCGGTTGCTTTTGGCACACCTGACGTAAGTGTAGCCCAAAACGTATGTAAATGGACGATTTTATCACTGTATTCATAAACAGTATCTGTAATTTTGTCTTTGACAACAATGTCGCAATCAAGCTCTTCATGAATCTCCCGACGTAGTGCTTCTTCTAACTGCTCACCTTGTTTTACCTTACCACCTGGAAATTCCCACAGATTAGCCTCCGCCATCTTTTCTGAGCGTAACGCCGTAAACACTTGCTCATTCTCATTTTTAATAACCGCAGCAACAACGGTAATGGTTCTTTTCACCTTTCTCCCCCCTTCTTCCTTCAATCAACGTCTTTTTCCTCAGTAAAAGGCGGCGCGAGTAAGCGCAACGCCCTTCCCTGACTACTCCTCCTTGTTCGCGCACCCCATTAGCTTAAGGATGGCTTCATTCGTTTTGCTTGTCGCTGAAGGGATTCGCGAACTTCCACTTCAAGCATATCTTCAGCCAATTCTTCATGATCCGTATTTAATGGACGAGGGTCATTATTATTTCTTGACGATTGTCCATTCCAATTTTTCTCAACCATTGTATCCCCTCCTTGTCCCATAGTCTACTGAAAAAAACTGAAAACATTCATTGCTGATCTTTCCATGTATGTAAAATTAGGTTTAAAAAAAGAAACACTGGACATACTAACAACTAGATTGCGGTTATACCGAATCTTCCTCTCCCCTTTAACGCTACAGTGGTTACCACTGTAGCGTTTTTTATATGTGTCTCCTCAAAGGTCGCTCTTTACCTTTGAGGAGATATATATGTAATGAGCGAAGTCGCTACCATGTTTTAAGGACTACGATGGGTGGTTTCCCCAGCGTAGGCCGCGTAGCGTACGAAGCCATTACATCTTTTGTCAAAGGTATGCTTTTAACCTTTTAGCGATGAAACTTCCAGCTTCCCCCGAACATAACAACTCAGGCGAGCGGAAATGATAATACTGAACCGACAACAAGGGGAGGTTTTTCTCTGTGAGTAAACGCTCTAAATCAAAACGCTTTATGCAAAAAAGCAAAGATGCCGTTCAACCACGTAACCAAAAAGGCCGAATTACGATTTCTAAATTCGGCGATGCACTTGAAGATAAACAAAAATAACGACCATACCCCCTTAAGCTTGAGGATTCATTCGTATCCTCAAGCTTTTTTATATTTTTACGGTTTTTTTAGTTGTACGAGCACGACTTTCTGAATAAGATGTACGAGCCATAAATTTTCGGAACCGCTTGGAGGTGCCCGTACATATGAGTATTTTCTTTAGCTATATTATTTTAGGTTTATCACTCGCTGCTCCGATCGGTCCTGTCAATGCAGCTCAATTAGACAAAGGGATCAAAGGAGGTTTCCTACACGCTTGGCTTGTAGGGCTTGGGGCCACCATTGCTGATGCGATTTATATGATGCTCGTTTATTTAGGCGTGGTCCATTTTCTCGAGGTTTCATTTATGCAGACATTTCTCTGGTCCTTTGGCTTTTTTGTATTAGTCTATACCGGGATTGAGAGTTTGTTTGGCGCTGGCAAAGTCGAAGCAAATATGAGAAGTAGTAGGGAATCACATGCGAGATCTTTTTTTTACGGATTTTTCATGTCGCTCACGAACCCTCTAACGATTTTGTTCTGGTTAGGGATTTTCGGGTCGATTTTAGCGAAAACAGCTTCATCCTATGGGACAAATGAGCTGATTCTGTATAGTGCTGCGATTTTTATCGGGATCACACTATGGGATGTAACGATGGCAGGACTTGCGAGCAGCTTCCGCAAATTTTTAACGAACCGATTATTGAAAGGTATTTCTTATTTGTCCGGTCTGTCGTTGATTGGCTTCGGACTCTATTTTGGCTATCAAGCGTTACAAGCTCTGTTTCAATAGGCCTCACGGTGACCGTGTTCGCTCATTCAAGACGATCGAATACGGTCGATTTTGGTTTCTCGCCCTCAGTCTTCTTCCACATCCGTGACATGATTAAGGTCACAAGAGCAATAACAACGAGAAAGATCAGGCTTACGTAAAGGCCTGGACGACTCGTATCATGCACAAGTGTTCCACCTACCGCTATCAAAATCAATACCATACCTAAGATTCGTTTTATTTTCTCTCCTGTTGATAATGAAAGCAGTCGCCCGAACGAGCCTAGAATAAACACCCAGTTGTATAAGAGCATCAAGCCAGCTGCGGTCGTTAAGTACTCATAGATTTTTCCTGGCATGAGGAGTGCTAATAAGACAGAGATCCCAGCGCCTAATGTCGTAACACCAATTGCAGGCAGGGCGACTCTTCCTTTTACCTTTTTAGAAAGAAATGCTGGTGCGTCTCGGTCTTCAGCCAGTGTTACAAGAATACGAATCACTGCAAATAAGGCGGCCACCATCGTTGAAAAGCCAGCGATGATTAACACCGCATTGAAGACATGCGGAACATAAGGGAGGTTATATTGGTTTAAAGCCAGAACAAATGGGCTTTTATCCGTTGTCATCGCCTGCCATGACACCATTGTAAGTGCAAGTCCAATTGAAACGACATAAATCAACGTTAAACCAAATAACATGATTTTCCCTGACTTTGGTGCCTCTTTTTTATCTTTAAGACGAATCGCTAAAAGCCCCATAATTTCAATCCCTGCAAATGCATAAAAGCCGTAAATGACTGATGACCAAAGTCCAGTCACCCCACCTGGAAAAAATCCTGAGAGTGTCTTTGGCACATTTGTTTCCCCATTACCTTCACCCAAAAGACCAAACAATGCCGCAACAGCAAGGATGATGAACATGACGATCGCTGCAATTTTCAGAACGGCAAACAGCCCCTCCACACGGTCGAAACCTTTTGTTCCAGTAATAATAACGATAATACCTAGAATCGCATAGCCGCTTGCAAATAGCCAGAGCGGAACATCCGGGAGCCAAAAGCGAGAAAAAATGGCTAGCGCGGTCATTTGACTGCCCATGATTAACATTTCCGATGCCCAATACACCCAACCGCTTGTAAAGCCAGCCCAGCGCCCATAGGCATTTTTGGCATATGTACGAAATGATCCTTTCTGTGGATCAGCTACAGTCATTTTTGCCAGGGCTTCATAAACTACATATGTCCCAATCGCTGCCAGCACAAAAGAGAGCATGACGGCAGGACCAGCCATGCTAATCGCAATGCTAGAACCGAGAAAGAAACCCGTTCCGATAATACTTGCGATTCCAAGCATTGATAATTGCCACCATTTTAACTTACTCTCCCCCTGATTACCGGAATTAACCTTCATACGATTCACCCCCGAGCTTCTGTGCTCCTATTTTGCGAAGGAAGTCAGAGGTTTATGTACACATTCATTGATAAAAAAAATTTGAGCAATCTATGTATAACATTTCAAAAATTAGGAGATAACTACTATTATAGGTTGGTAATGTCATTTTAAGTTTATCATTCTCTCCCCCTTTTTACGCGCTATAGCACCGTTGCTATAGCGTTTTTTATTAAAGCACTGATATTCGCTCGACCCTGACCGAGAAGCCAAAGGCACCGCAAACGGCTGACGCCGTTTGGGGTCTTGCTAGGAGGGGGGTATCTTAACAAGCTAAGGTAATGTTCGTATAGATGATTCAAATCAGGAAAGGGAGCTGTTACACACAGCTCCCTAAACTTTATTTATAAATTGAATGTATGTCCCACTTGCGAATTCGACACTTCACTGACTGCCCACTTAAAAACGATAATAGTTGCTCTCCTGTTGGGAAGATCCTTGCTGTAAACACCTCTTCACCATCATTAATAAACAGTTCAATCGACGAGTGATCGAGATAGATTCTTAATGAATGAAGCTCGTCAAGCGCGCATTGACGGACCTCTACTTCATCAGATGTAAACTTTTTTCTCTCAAGTGTAAAAAGTGATTGTTCTCGGTCAAAAACAACTTTAGCCGTTTCACTAATGTTTATTTCAAAGTGATTCGGATGCTCAGCAAAATCATCAATGATCAGTTCGATCGCTCCACCTTCAATGCCAGCAAGTGTCTGCCCCTGTTCTGAAATGGTTACTCGATCATAGGAAACACCTTCACTACGAAGGTTTGTTAACTCTTCAACTGGTTTCTGGTAGAGTTTACTACCCACAAGCTTTAATTCTCGTGGGATTGTCATCGCATGAATCCAGTGATGGTCAATCGTTGGATGCTCATCTTCATATTGTTCTGGCACCCCCATCCAAGCAAACAATAAGCGGCGCCCGTAGCGATCCACCATTGTTTGTGGCGCATAAAATTCAAAGCCACGATCTAATTCTGTAAATGAACCGTGGCGATACGTCGCTGTTTCATAATCCAGTTCACCTATGAAATAGCCTGATTGGTACGTGTTTTGATAATAGGTACCTGTTGGCTCGAGTCCTTGCGGGGAAACAATCAAAATGTCTTGTCCATTTAAATGAAAAAGATCTGGACATTCCCACATATATCCAAACTCATCTAACTGATCTGAATGTGAACCAGTGATTGCCCCGCGATACTGCCAATCCACTAGATTTTCAGATTGAAAGAGAACGGCTTTTCCTTCCTGTTGCTCACTTTGTGCTCCGATAATCATATACCAGCTATCGTTATGCTTCCAAACCTTCGGATCACGGAAATGTGCCGTATAACCTTTAGGCAGCGTAAGGACAACTCCTTTTTTCGTAAAAGTGATCCCATCCTCACTTTCAGCGAGACATTGATACGTCTCACGATTTCCTTGCTCATCTTTGACATTACCCGTATAAAAAAGCTTCAGCTTCCCATCATGATCAATGGCACTTCCTGAGTAACAGCCATTTTTTTCGAACCATTCGCTTGGCGCGAGGGCAGTGTTTTCTGATTGCCAAGTGACTAAATCCTTTGAGGAGTAATGACCCCAAAACTTGGCACCATGCGCTGTTTTGAACGGATTCCATTGATAAAAAAGGTGATACGTCCCGTTCCAGTCAATAAATCCGTTTGGATCATTTAATAATCCAACTGGTGGCATGATATGAAAATCTAGGCGGTATTTATCTGCCTGAACAGACGATTGGTGCTTTTCTACCTCCAAAGTGGCTTGTTTCATTAACTCTTGTTCTCGCTCAGTCATGTCTACAGCTCCTTTGCTTTTGTTTCATCATGAACGGCTCTGTAAAACGTCTTTCACTTGTTCAAGCGTAGGTAAAGCTGTCATGGCCCCTTTTGTCGCTGCTGCTAATCCACCTGATACGCTTGCAAATTCCATCATTTCTTTTAACTGTTGCACAGTCATCTCTGAAAAAGAACCTTCATATTGGTCCAGCTGATAAAGAATACCTGATACGAAGGCATCGCCTGCTCCTGTCGTATCCACTGTCTCTACAGTCATCGCTGGGACGTGAGTCAGTGAATCCTGATAATAAAGGTAACTTCCACCTGCCCCAAGCGTAATTAATAAGGCTGGAATGTTATAGTCTTTGAGCGCTTGAACTCCTGCTTCGATCTCCTTGAATCCTGTAATAAACTCAAGCTCTTCTTCTGAAATTTTTACAAGGTCAGCTTCACTTAGCATTGAAACAATCGTTTCACGGGCTGTCGTCTCATCAGGCCATAGCGATAACCGCAAATTCGGATCATAAGAGATGAACAAGCCCTGTTCTTTGGCAAGTTGAACCGCTGTTTTTGTCGCCGTTTTTGCCGGCTCACTAATTAAACTAATCGATCCAAAATGAAGGATGTTATGATCTGTGAACAACGATGGATCAACTTCATCAGTCGTTAGCATCCGATCTGCACTTGGGTCAATATAAAAGTCAAAGCTTCGCTCACCATGCTGATCAAGCGTTACAAACACAACCCCCGTCCTCGTATCCGTTGTTAAATGCATGTGGTCCGTTCCAACGTTATAGCGCTCAAGCGTTTCTTTTAAAAAACGACCGAGGACATCGTCACCAACTTTGCCTAAAAACGTTGATTTTGCTCCTAGACGCGCAAGACCGACAGCAACATTTGCTGGTGCACCGCCTGGGCTTTTTTGAAATGAAAGGTTCTCTTTATCAAGCGGGATAAAGTCGATTAACGCCTCACCTAAACTAATAACTCCATGTTTCATTGCTTTCCCTCCGTTCTGTTAAAAAAAGAGAGCCGTTCATCCACGACGATCCCCCCTCGTTTTAGTAGTCTCTCGAGGTGAATATAGCTTGGCTTTTTTACGACAGCTCTCTCCTAATCAACTTGTTTTTATTCGTCTTCTTCCTTAAATCCTAAAATCCACGTAGCAACAAACGCACCGACAATCGCAATGACTAAACCGATTAAATAATTGATGACATTGTCCATGCCGAGCGGTGCAGCAATGGCGATCATTGGAATACCTGTTAATCCATATGCATTTGCAACAACGTTTGTGAGGACGACATATCCACCACCGAGCGCACCACCAATCATCGCACCGATAAATGGCTTACGATATTTTAAGTTAACCCCGAAAATAACTGGCTCTGTAATTCCTAAGAACGCTGATAATGAGGCTGGTAAAGAAATTTCCTTTGTCTTTGCGAGCTTTGACTTGAAGAAGACTGCAAGTCCTGCTCCCCCTTGCGCAACGTTTGACATCGCCCAAATTGGTAGTAAGTAGTTGAAACCAAGGCTTGCAATTAAGCCGGCTTCAATCGCATGGAAGCTGTGGTGAACCCCTGTAATAACAATCGCTGAATACAATCCACCGAAGATTAACCCAGCAAAGACACCGCCATAATTATAAATAAGATTTAACACTTCAGTAATTCCGTCACCAATAAAGTTCCCAACTGGTCCAACAACTAGCATCGCAATAAATCCTGTTAAGATAACCGTTACAAACGGCGTAACAATTAAGTCAATCGCATTCGGTACAACCTTGCGTAGATTTCTTTCAATTTTACTCATAAACCAAACAACAAGTAACACAGGAATAACTGTCCCTTGATATCCGATTAAAGCGACATCAAACCCTAAGAACGTAATGTAATCTGGCGTTGCATCACCTAAAATCCACGGGTTTAAAAGAGCAGGGTGCGTCATGATTCCACCCATAACGGCTCCTAAATAAGGATTTCCACCAAATTCTTTGGCGGCACTAACACCGATTAAGATCGGTAAAATAATGAAGGCTGCACTAGAGAAAATATCTAAAAACACGATTAATGAGCTATCCGGCTCGACCCATTCAAATGCTTGCATCATCCCAAGAAGTCCCATCAATAAACCGCTTGCAACGATGGCAGGAATAATTGGTACAAAGATATTTGATAACGTTCTCGCAATTCTTGCAAATGGATTCATCTTCTTCTTAACAGCCTCTTTATGATCATCTGAATCATCATTTGTATCAATCCCAGCGAGCCCGGCAAATTCAGCAAAAACTTTATTTACCATTCCTGTTCCAAAAATAATTTGAAACTGTCCCGAGCTTAAAAACGCCCCTTTCACTCCATCTATTTTTTCAATTTCCTTTTTATCTGCCTTGTCATCGTCCGCTAACACAATCCGCAAACGTGTTGCACAATGCGTTGCACTGACAATATTTTCCTTACCACCTAATAATGGTAACAACTGCTTTGCACTTTCTTTTGGATCCATCATGAACAACCCTTTCTCCATTCCTATTCGATTGTTACCTTTACGAAGGTCTTCATCATGTAGTGGGAGTTTTTATCTAAAAATGTGCACCTTTTTAGCATTCATCCGTCTAACTACAAGACCAAGATTCAAAATGAGCGTAAAAAAAGACCTAAAATATACAAAGGTGGCCTCATTTCGATACAAAGGGGCCATTCCCTCATACATTTTAGGTCTTGCCTGCATAATCAGTAACAATCCTACAATATTCGTTTGGATATCTTATGATTAAGAGTCTACATTTTTCGATATTGGCTGTCAACAGGAATTCTTACACTTTTTCCATTAGCCTTTGAATATGAAGACTAATATAACCAATCTCTGAAACCGGAAACTTAACCTGATATTCGTCTTTTAAGTAAGCGGAAACCTGGGCGGCAATTGTATACGCCTGTTGATATTTTTCTTCGATCATAGCTAACATCTCAGCATCCATCGTATGAAATGGTTGTTTTGTTTCAATCCGATTTAAGGCAAAGCGGATGTGAGTCACAAGGCGCTGATAGGAAATCCCTTCTTCATCAAGCTTTTGATTGAGTTTCCGCTCAATCAACTGAATGACCTCATTGATCATCGTTGTTTGCTCAAGAGCATGGTGCATATTTTTCGTATGAATCTTTGCGGTATGAATATGAAGGGCGATATGTCCAGCTTCATCGATCGGCATATCGAGTTCGAGACGCTCGTTGATGAGATTTCTAGCCCATACTCCTATAGAAAATTCTTCTTTATATAAGGTCTTAATTTCATTCAATAGCTTGTTTTGAATCGGATACCCTTGCCGAAAACGTTCAATCGCAAACGAGATGTGATCACTAAGTGCAATATGAATGTGGTCATTAAGTGGAACTTGAAGCTGACCTTCAGCATAACTGATCACTTCTTCGGCAATTTCAATATGCTCTTCGGGCAATGTTGTTAACAAGTCTTGAAATTTTTGATTGCCTTCCTTCATAACAAAAATCTTTTCAATTTTTGTCTTGGTAATGATGTCGTTTTTCTTCTTTTGGAAGGCAATCCCATTACCCATCACAATCTTTTCATGCCCACTTTCCTTAACGACAACCGCATTATTATTTAATATCTTATTTATTCTCACGTTCGTTCAACTCCTAAGCCGGCACCCTTCTTTGGAAAACACAATCAGCATAGGTCATTGTAGCAAAATTACTCCCTGCTGAAAAACCATTTCCCTCACCTTTTTGCGGAGGTCATGAAAAAGGGCTTAAAGCTTGTCAGAAAACACCTCATCTAAGTTACTATAACCGATTTCTTCGCCGTGATTGCCTTGGACGATCCACTCAATTTTTTCGATCATCATTTCACCCTCTTCATTCTTTACATAAGGCAGGTGAATGGTATATTCTTTGCCACCCTTTTCAACTTTATAGCCAAAATAATAACGATCATCGTCTGCCGGCTGCTCGCGAATATCAATATCATCAAGGTTATACTTTTGCTTAATTGTATCTAAAGAATTCGTCATTGTATTTAGAATGGTATCTCGAGAAACATAGTCCATTATTTTTACTCCCTTTCCGTTAAGTTCATTCTTAGCTATGTCCAGAACAGAAAAAACCAACCCCACATAAAGCAGGGTTAGTTATGGGTTTATTGCTATATAAATGTAACCATTACGTTTCTTTCTCTACCTGCACATCTTATCCATTCATTGCTTGCTGTTGATCGATTTGATTGAGCAATTGAATAGCACGTTCGGATCCATTTTGAATACACCGTTTGCGGACTCTTTCTTTCAATTCATCATCCAACCTTCCGTAAAGCAAGATCGCCTTCGTCTCGTCGGATGTAACAATTTTGCGGTATAACTTTGAAAGCTTCCTCTCGTCCGTGTCCATGTTTAATCAATGAATCCCCTTTCTAAAATCATTTATTACATTCTATTTTAAGACGAATGCCTATATAGGTCAATAGGTATTTTTTGTGGCGGGGGTCTGACCCCTTTAAAACATCGATGGCAGTAGGCTCATCGACTCCATTGACCGTTATTTGATGAGGGGTCTGACCCCGGCAAAGCAATCTCAACAGTCGTTCCTTTGCCGACTTCACTTTCGATTTTTATCGTTCCTTGGTGATGTTCAATAATACTAAAGCACACCATCAAGCCTAATCCAGTGCCATTATCTTTCGTTGTATAAAATCTCTGCCCTAATTTCGCAAGCTTATCCTTTGGAATGCCTGGCCCTTGATCCTGACAGCTAATCACGACATGACCTTCTCTTTTAGAGACATGAAGCGTAATTATCCCAGTAGATGTCATCGCCTCGATCGCATTTTTTAAAATATTAATAAATACTTGCTTGAGTTTGTTTTCATCACAATTAACGGTAAGTTGCTCGGTTCCAGGTTCAAATGTCGTTTCTACTTCAATGTTATGAAGAATCGCTTGGGTATTTGCAATCGTGGTTACCGTGTTAATCATCGGCATCAATTGTTTTGATTCGAGTACCAACTCCCTTGGTTTCGATAACAACAGTAATTCACCAACGATCATACTAATGCGATCAACCTCTGAAATCATAATTTCTGTATAACTATTCGCCCCACTCTTTTTATCATTGGCCGTCAATTGAATGAAACCTTTTAAGCTCGTTAACGGGTTACGAATTTCATGAGCGATTCCGGCGGCAAGCTCGCCTATAACAGACAACTGTTCGACATGCTGAATCTGCTTCTGACTCTCTTCGAATTCGGCCATATTTCGAATTAACAAACACACCCATTCGCCTTTTTGTCTCGATGATATCGCATAATCAATTTCCACTTCTATTTCTTGCCCATGTAAATCAACCAAAATGGCTTGAGCCCTACCTGACTTTTCCTTTTGAGAAAAATTTAGATGCTCTTGCTCTGTGAAGATAAAATTATCAATGTTTTTTCCTAAGAGTTCTTGAGGGACCGGTCCTTGTAAAAGTGTTTGCGCTGCCCGATTCACCCACATGATCTTTCGGTCAGTTACAACAACGATCGCCGTTGATAATTGTTCCACTAAGCGGACATATGTCTTGTTCTCATCTTCTATCCTTGCTAACAATTGTTTACGCAACCATGCATAAAGCAGGAAAGCAACAACTATGAATAAAATCATAACACCAGCCTGTAGGCCTGCACTGAGCCTATCAAGGTAAACCACTGTCGTACCAAAACAAGCAAGATACGTAATCATGACTCCATATTCCATCAATCCTTGATTTCTCATTCGATTACTCCTGTTCATCAAAGGCCTCCTTAAACTTCTCGCACCATTTTGTACCCTAAAACGCCTTCAAGTCTGACACCAAATAAAAAAGACCTAACTTCTTACAGGTAAGAAGTTAGGTCATGAGCGGCGAAATCAATTTGATTTTCCTCAACATTTACCTATTTTAAGACAAAGCCTACTAAGGACTTGTCCTCTTTTATGTTCCAATCAATAAAAATATCAGAGATTTGCTTTTTAAAAATTTCTTCAAACTTACCATAACGATGAAAATAGCTCTTCTCTAACTCATCCTTTGTCACAATTAGTTCCTTTGTATACCCTTTTGAAATTAACGCTTTTTCGATCGGAACTAGTATCCCTTTTCGCTCGACTAAATAAAGCTTTTGGGATAGTGGGTATGTACTTAAATTTTCCGGTGCTTTTTGAACAAGTTGACTGATCCGAGCCGTTTCAAGTTCTAATCGTTGGCTGATATTCAGATCGGTCTCCGTCATTTGTTCTGTCTCAATTTCTTTTAAAACGAGAATGATCATACCTGAGTTATTAGGGAAATTCCAATCATGGTAATAATCCCCAACTTCAACATCGAGAGTGACTTGAACCACCCCCTTTAATTCCTCTAAAAGATGACCGATGACAACCGATCTTGCCGTATCAACATAATCCGATTGACCTTGCTGAAGTAAGACTTCTTCCATTGGTGAAATAAATCCACGTATGTATAGGACGAAATGACTTTTTCCGAATGTTGCCTGACATGACTCCGGGCCACGCCCAAAATTTCGTCGTAATAATTTACTCGTGTAACTACTGATATAATTGACTTGATCTTGTAATTCCACATCGATCCCTTCTTTCAGAGGGAACAACTAATTGATACCATTAAAGCATCAACCTGTGACATTGTACCACAAGCGATGCCTTTCTAACAATTTAACAAAGACCATTTTTAGAATATATTCAGAAAAGTTGCTCCCTTTATTTATAAAATAAGCTCTTTTTCCATCAATAGTGTACACATTTTCACGGAATCCATGTATGATTCAAATAATCATTTGAGAAAAAAAGTAATATAGCTTTTGTTTTTCTTATAATCCCAAAATAAAAATAACTCATCAACTGATTGACCGAATACATCTTCAAACATAGGCTTTTTCTTTTCAAATGCCGTTCGTATGTCTCGAAAACTTTCAATCAGGATATCAGAGTAACCTTTTTGGAACAACCTCGTTTCAATCGGTAACAACGTCCCCTTGCATTCAACAACATAGATGGAGCGCGATAGTTTTTTCACAAATAACTGGTCTGGTTCTCTATGTATGTCCGAACTAGCTTTTCGCACTTGTTCACCTAAAAGTTGATCCATTGTCCCTTCATCTTTAATCGCAGTCGGATGCTGTGAAGACACTTCATTCACTAACATAATCGCGCCGGTATTGGAGTCATAGTTCCAATCTTCGTGATAAGAATCAAATGTAATCCCATAAACACGTTCAACCTCATCAATAAAATCAGCAATAATTTTCTTGATAATAACCGATCTAAAGGTCGAGGCAAGATGGATCTCATTACTTTCTAATAGGACTTCCTCTGCTGGTGTCAAGAAATTCCGCACATGAACGAGCATGAGATTATCCTTAACAGTTGAAAAACATGTCTCTGGGCCTTTTCCGAAATGACGCTTTAATTTCTTGCTAAAGTAACTGCTTAAATATGTCAGTTCTTCTTGCTTGCTTTTTATCAATGCTTCTGTACCCCCTATAATCCCCTGCAATAAAAAAAGGCCTAACTTCAAAATATTTAGAAGTTAGGCCATGGGTAAGACTTCTATGTTAAAACATATCGTTCTTCCATTTACCATAAAAAAGGTCTATATCTTTTTTAAAACAACCACATTATGAATAACAAACTAATGACAGCTAGACATTAATCAAAGTAATCTTACCATAGAGAAATCTTAATATCAATCCACCAATTTCTCCTCGACTTTTTTCCTATAAAGCTTTTGGACAATCGGATCTATCAAATCAGCCTGTATTTCGTAACCCTGCTGCAATGCCACTAATTGTTAACAGCACTTCAATTAATAATTCATCTGGCTTTTCATCCGTATGACGCATTTCTTTCATCAACTCGACTTGTAAGAAGTTTAGTGGATCCACATATGGATTACGTCTACGAACCGATTCTTGAATGTTCGGTGCATGATCAAGCAATTCATCATCACCTGAAATACGTAAAAGAACTTCGCGTGTTCGCTCATACTCTTCCTTAATATTCGTATAGATTCGTTCTGCAACCACTTCATCTTCCACTAAGTTTGTGTATTCTTTTGCTGTTTTTAAGTCGGCTTTCATAAGCGCCATTTGTAAGTTGTTAATCGTTGAACGGAAGAACGGCCACTTCTCGTACATCGTTTTTAATAAAGTAAGGTTCTCTTCACTCTGTGCGGCAAATGATTGTAACCCAGTACCCGCCGCATACCATGCCGGAATTAATTGACGACTTTGCGTCCAAGCGAATACCCAAGGGATCGCCCGTAAATCTTCAAAACGATTGCTACCTTTACGCTTCATTGGGCGTGAACCGATATTGAGTGATGCCAATTCTCCCAGTGGTGTCGCCTGGTTAAAATAAGTGAGAAAATCGCTATCCGCAAAGACGAGCGATTGATATTTTTGGAGTGACTGTTTTGAAATCTCCTCCATCGCTTCTTCCCAGGCTTGTTCACGGTGGTGCGCTTGCTCTGTTGAGTGCGACACTTTTGCTGACGCTTCAAGTAAGGCTGAAGTCGCCTGCTCCAAGCTACGGTAAGCTATATCAGTTAGAAGGTATCGAGACGATAACACTTCCCCTTGCTCGGTAATCTTCACCCCATCACCTAACGTTTCGACCGGCTGTGATAGGATACTGCGATGTAGTGGACCACCGCCACGTCCTAATGAGCCACCACGTCCATGGAAAAACTTCAACCGGATATTAAACTCTTTTGCAATATCATGAATTTCTTGCTGTGCTTTAAACAGCTTCCAGTTGGCTGTTAACGTACCTCCATCTTTACTTCCATCGGAATAACCGAGCATGACTTCTTGATGGTTTCCAAGCTCAGTTAGATGGTTGCGGTAAACATCCATTTCGAAGAGAGATTTCATGATGTTTGGACCTGCGACGAGATCATCAACGGTTTCAAGTAGCGGTGCGACATTCAAGTGGCTTTCTACTTGACCATCAGCATGAAGGCGATAGATTCCTGCTTCTTTTGCTAACACGAGAACTTCAAGTAAATCACTTGCCGATTGAGTCATGCTGACAAGGTAGACTTCAATCGACTTGCGCCCAAATTCGTTGTGAGCTTGTCTAATCATATTAAACACGTTTAATAGCTTTTGTGTTTCCTTTGAATAATCTTCATTCAATAATAAAAGTGGTCGTGGATCTTTAAGGACATCCTCAAGGATCGCGATTTTTTCATCCTCACGTAAGCTCGCATAGTCGTCGGTAATATTGACAACCTTTAAGATTTCTGAGATCGCTGCTTCATGCTCACCACTATGGTTTCGAATATCTAATGTTGCTAAGTGGAAACCAAACAGCTTCACTTGACGGATGAATTTACGAAGGGTTTTCAGCTTGTGATGAGACGGCTGGTGTTGTTCAACACTGTCTTGAATCACTAGCAAATCTTCTAAAAGCTCATCGGCATGCTGATAGCCAACCGCTGACTTGCCGACATGCTTCAAACGTTTTAGGACAATCGCAAATTTACGGCGATAAACTTCCGTTTCCACTTGCCATACCTCATCTTGATCCATATATTGCTTCTCGTCTGCTTCAACCGATGTTCGTAAGTCATCGCTCACTGTTACCCTAGTCGTTGACTGGCTAAATCGCTTCATCAAATCTTTAATGACTTGCTTGTATTTTTTTAGGACCAGTGCACGTTGCCTGTTCAACGTTTCCCATGTTACCTCAGGAGTTACATTTGGGTTACCATCACGGTCTCCGCCAATCCATGAACCGAATGAAAGGAAGTTCGGAACACTCCATTCCGTATTCGGATAGTGTTCGTCCAATTGATCTTCTAACTCTTGGTGGATATCTGGTAAGACATCAAATAATGTTTCATCGAAATAATAGAGGCCATTTCTCACTTCATCGATAACGGTTGGCTTACGTTGGCGCAGCTCCTCTGTTTGCCATAGCGCTGTTACTTCATTAAATAAGCTCTCCTCTAATTTTTTACGTTCACTTTTCGTTAGCAATGGATGGTCCAATTGTTGTAAAATTGTTGAAATTCGCTTTTGAACCTCTAGGATCGTTCGCTTCGTAGCTTCTGTCGGGTGTGCAGTGATGATTAATTCTAGTGAAAGATCATTTAACACTTGCTGAACAACCTCTTCAGAAACCTTATGTTCTTTTATTGATTCAACCGCACTTTCTAGTGAAAACGGTTGGCTCACCCCATCCTCTTCTAATTGATATTGTCTACGACGACGAATCCGATGGTTTTGTTCTGCAATATTCACAAGGTGAAAGTACGTTGAAAACGCTCGAATCACTTGCTGACGCATCGGAGGCTTAAGGTTGCTAATGTCTTTTTTTAGCTTCTGATACGTATCTTCATCATAGCTTTTACGTAGTTGAATCGTCGTTTTTCTTAATTCCTCAACCTTATTTAACAATGGGACTCCACCATGGTGGACGAGAATTTCACCTAAAATATTCCCTAGTTTTTTCACGTCATTTCTTAGTACTGTGCTGTTATCATCTAAGTTTATCATCGATTCACCCTTCCTAAAAAATTATCATAGTCACTAGGGACAGAATTAGTCCCTTTAGGACATTGAGTGTCCCTTAAGAAATAAAATGTTTTACGGATATAAAATTTCTTTCTATCATAACAGAAAATTGCATAAATAGCGAATAATCTTTTAGACGATTGCGCAAATTCACTAAACTCGAACGCTTAATTACGGTTCGTTTTAGAGTGTACACCACTAGAGAAGTCACTACTCGTTCATTTATAAATTTGTCACGCCCGTATAGGAGATGGGATCCTGAGGTGAGGGGATGACGGACTTTTCTTTGCTCTTCTCGCCCCGTTTTGTCCTTCATCGTGCTTATGAAAGACATATGACGTTCGACTTCGAGTAATAGACGCTTAGTAAAGGATTTCGATGAAAGCTGCATCGGAAGGTCTTCTTTTGTTCAAAAAGGGCTGCCCCATTATCATCTATGGACCAGCCCTAACATTTTATTCAATTAAATACTGCGTTAGGTCACGAACAAACGATGCGTCCTTCTCAGTAAAACTATAACAAATCTTGAAGCTCAGTATAAATTGGCTCGTTACCGACAAGCACAAAATAACCTTTTTCTTGCTTCACTTTTTGGACTTTCCCACCTGCTTCTTGAACGAGAAGCAATCCGGCTTCAAAATCCCACGGGTTGATTTTATATTCCCAATAGCCATCGAAACGTCCGGATGCGACTTGACATAGGTCGATCGCTGCACTTCCCGTGCGGCGAACTCCTCCTACTTTTAAGATGACTGCATTAAATTCCTTCACATTGTTTTGCGGGTCTGTGGCGCGATCATACGGGAAACCGGTCGCCACGACAGCTGCTTTAAGGTTGTCTGTTTGTGATACTGAGATTGGATTTCCATTAAGATATGCACCTTCACCCTTCATTGCTTCATAACACTCACCGAGCTTTGGCGCATAAACAACACCGATCACCGTCTCACCTTTATATTTTAAAGCAACTGAGATACAAAACATCGGAAATTGGTGAGCGTAATTAACAGTCCCATCAATAGGGTCGACTACCCATTCATAGTCCGATGCTCCTTCATGAAAGTCTTGCTCTTCCGTTAAAATCGAATGATCTGGATAGCTCGCTTTAATTTTTTGCCTTAAAAATTCATCCGTCCACACATCAACTTCAGTAACAAGATCAATTGTCGATGACTTGCTTTTTACTTCCATCGGCTGATCTAATCGCTTTACTTGCTCTGCCCCAGCTTCTTTTACCCATTCTTTGATGTTTGCTATGATTTGCTTCCACTCCGCGCTCACATGTACCTCCACCTTTTCCTAAAAATTTATTTATGTATATCGATTCTTCGTTCGCTTTTGATCATAGCAAAGTCCCTAGGGCAACGCAAAACAGGAAAGTATTATACGTTGGATGCCATTAACAGAAATGACAAACGATAAGCGTAGATGCAAATGACGAACAGGCAAAATCAGTGCGTCACCTGTTTGAAACATGATACTCTTTACGAGAGACAACACATATAAGCTTTTTTATATAGAAGGAGGAACACCATGTCCACAAAACAACTGCAAGACATTGAGCTCTCAATTCTAGATCTCGCGCCGGTGTTAGAAGGAAGCACACCAGCGGAATCATTCAAAAACAGTCTAACGCTCGCACAACGCGCTGAAGAATTGGACTATCATCGTTTTTGGCTTGCTGAGCACCATAGCATGCCAGGGATCGCCAGTTCAGCGACGTCGCTTGTGATAGGTTACATTGCAAATGGAACGTCAAAAATCCGCGTTGGTTCTGGTGGAATTATGCTTCCAAATCATGCGCCACTCGTGATTGCAGAGCAATTTGGAACGCTAGAATCAATGTATCCTGGCCGAATTGATTTAGGGCTTGGACGAGCACCAGGAACCGATCAAATGACCGCTCACGCTCTAAGACGTAATCATCATAGTGATGGGAGTGAATTTCCAGAATTAGTCGCTGAACTACGCTCTTATTTAAACCCAACATCACGAAATTTAGTTCGGGCAATTCCTGGGGAAGGTTTAGATATTCCGATTTGGTTACTTGGCTCAAGTGGATTTAGCGCACGTCTAGCCGCTAAGCTCGGGCTGCCATTTTCATTTGCAAGTCACTTTGCACCAGATTACCTCTTGCCAGCGTTGCAGTTATATCGTGATCAATTCCAACCGTCCGACGTGCTTGATGAGCCATATGCGATGATTGGGGTGAATGTCATTACTGCTGATACAGATGAAAAAGCGGCTTGGCTTGCGACATCACAGGAACAACAATTCCTAAACGTTATCCGTGGTGAGCCTGGTATGTTACGCCCGCCAGTTGAGGATATTCACCAGCATTGCCATCCGAATGAAAAAGCGATGGTTGATAAGATGCTTCACTATTCGGTCGCAGGAAGCCAACGTACTGTAACCAATAAGCTGCAGCAATTCCTTGATGAGACACAAGCAGACGAGATTATTATTAATTCGAACATCTATGATCAACATGAACGTATCCGCTCTTATGAACTACTAGCAGAAGCGGTGAAAGCGTAGGTGTTGGGGGGTCAGGCACCATGTTTGGACATTTCACCTTCATTTGTCCGCCTGGTATGAACATTTAACAGTAAAATGGCTTAGAATCTAACATATTGTGTGAAATGTTTAATGGGGGTCTGACCCCAGGACAAGGACATCCCCTGCTATTAATCGATATGATTCGTACTTATCCTTAGGATCGTAGGTAATTGTGACGATCATCACCTCATCAGCTTGATACTGAGTAAATACATCGGTGAGCTGTTGCCGGACGGTAGCAGGGTCACCGATAACCATTCTAGCTTTCCTTCTTTCTAATGTTTGTTTCTCTTTCTCACTCAAGTGAATCTGCTTGGCATCCTCAATCGATGGTACACCATTGAGCCCTTCACCACTGTCACTTTTTATCGACCAAATTAACGAACTTAACGCAATCTCCTCGGCTTTTGCGGTTGTTTCTGCGCAAACTACAGACACCGTAACGATCGTTTTTGGTTGTTGCCCTTCTGTTCGTGGTTTGAACGTTTCACGATAGCGTTTTACAATTTCTATACCATCCTTCGTACTCATAAATTGGCCAAATGTATAATTGATTCCGTATTCGGCCGCTAGTTCAGCGCTTTTAGTACTTGTCCCAAGTAACCACGGCTGCACCGGTTTAGGTGGCAGTGGCGTTGCTGAGACTTGTTCAAATTCATGACCTTCTGGAAAGCGATCATCTAGAAAACACAGGAGTTCTTGAACGTCCTTTGGCATGTCCCAAACATTTTGTAGGAAGTGATCAGATAACGCATTCGTGGCTTCTGCTGATCCTCCCGGTGCCCGGCCGATGCCAAGGTCAATTCTGTCTGGGAATAGCGTTGCTAACATATGAAACTGTTCAGCGACTTTATACGGCTTATAATGGGGGAGAAGCGTTGCCCCAGAGCCGATGCGAATCGTATTCGTATTCGCCCCAAGATAAGCCAACATCACCTCAGGCGCTGAGCAGGCGAGACCCGGCAAATCATGATGTTCAGCGATCCAATAACGTGTATAGCCTAGCGTTTCACCAAGTTGTGCGAGCTTTAAGGCTACCTCAAGCGCTTCTTTTGGTGTCTGATTCGCTGAAATCGGTGCTTGGTCCAAAATACTTAATTGCATACGTCGATCCCCTCTTTCCTAAGCCTTAACCTCGCGTAATGTTAGGTGATATTCGCTGACTTGACCTTTTTCGTATAGGTTCGTCATTGACGTTGAATATTGCTGAATCGATGCCTGACATGATAACGATTTCTGCGGAACTTCTATCGTAAATGTCCCTTTATACAACAGTGTCGTTACCTCGTGGTATTCTTCACTTGTAACATCAAAAACAACGCTAATTTGCGTTAAGCCGTCAACCTCTTCTTGGTTGTAGCTTTTTAATTGAAAAGGTCGCCCATTAATTGTTATTTCTGTTACAATCCCTTGTTGTCTCATCCGTGTCTGTTCACCTCCATCTTTTACCTAAGGCTTGTGAGTAAACATGCTTCCTCGTCTATTCACCCATACTAGCGCACTCCGCCACTGAACCACACACAAAAGCCCCCTTTCCAAAATCATAGCACTTGCATAGGAAAGGGGGCAAATCGTTAAGAAACTTTGAACTTGCGGATCATTTGATTTAATTGGGAAGACATTTCATTTAATGCATCAATGCTTTCAGCAACGGTAGACATTGACTCCGTCGTTTCTTCAACGGTCGCTGACACCTCTTCGGTATTTGCACTCGTGTTCTCAATAAACGATGCAAGTGATTGAATCAGACTGACAATTTTTTCTGATGTGATGACCTCTTCATCGGTCACATGAACAATTTCATTTATATCTGCCACCGACATTTTTACTGCCTCTACAATCGCATCTAACGACTGACCGGATGCCTCAACAGAAGCAACACCACTAGCTACTTCACTGCTACTCTCTTCCATTGCTTGAACAGTCTGTGACGTTGTTTCAGAGATCTGCTTCACAAGCCCAGATACTTTATTTGCACCGTCATTTGATTGTTCAGCTAACTTTCTTACTTCATTTGCAACGACAGCAAAGCCTTTTCCAGCTTCACCGGCACGTGCCGCTTCAATCGCTGCATTTAATGCTAATAGGTTCGTTTGTTCCGCAATAGATGTAATCATGTCAATGATAACCGTAATCTCTTTGGAGTATTCGTCAAGACTTGAAATGAGTTGTTTTGTTTCATCTGTTCTTGATTTGATACTCGCCATTTTTAAACTCACTTCTTCAGCAGCAACTTTCCCTTCGGTAGCAGACTGGAGAGTGTTCTGGGAGTTCACATCTGCAGAACTCGCCTTCCTTTTCGCCGTGTTAATAAGGGTTGAAAGCTCATCCAATGACTGTGATACATCTGTAACGGCTTGGTTTCCCCCTTCAGCTCTCGTAGCTAAATCCGTGACCGTCTCCGAAATCTCGCGTGCCGATGCAGAAACTTCTTCAGACGAGGCCGCCGCTTCCGCAGTCGAACTTGCAATTTGACCAGTTGCCTGATGGATATTTGTGGTTACTTGTTGAAAATTTATTAATAGATGATTAAATGCTTCAATCAGTTGATTAAATTCATCGTTTGTCTTTACTTCCAGACGTTTTGTTAAATCAAACTGACCATCGTCTTGTAAGCTATTCAGTTGATCGATCATGTCATTCACTGGCTTTAATACAAACCGTCTGACGCCAATACCAATAACTATAATCATAATAATTAAGTTAACAATGATCGTAAAATACGTTTGCAAAATTGTATTAATACCTTCACCGAGAAAATCTAGCATGCCCGACTGGAAGACGAGATACTGTACATAAGTGAGTGGCGCGCCAATCAGCAAGCTAAATAACATAGCTGCAATAATTAGGAGCGTCAGCTTTTTACCTATTGTCCAAGTAAGCTTCTTTTTAACGTTCATATGGTTTGCGTTTTGCTTAACATCTGATTGATTGCTCATAACTCCAACATCCACTCCTACGAAAGCTTATTAAAACTTGTTGCTTACAGCTATTGACGATTCCTACTACCTTCTAAAACATCCAGCGACTAGAAAAAGTGGCCGCTAACTGCGCCCACCACAAAAGTCTTCAACGTCTTAGCTCATTGATGGATTGTTATTTACTAGCATCTAGCTATACCTATCCATGATAGGTATACTATGATTATAATACGATCCACATAAAACAAACGATGGGAATTTGTGACATATTTCACAAACAGAACCAACTTGAAGCAACATAAATAGTTGTTCAGGATAATTTATACTGAAATGGTAGTAGGATTTCAGCCTCGTGTCAATGGTAATAATAAGAATTTTCGTGGCCAAAACCATACAATTACCCAATTATATAAAGGGAGACCGGGACAAAAGATTGTTTTTTTACCTTTTGTCCCGGCCTCGACTAGTTTTGTCCCGACTCTGTTAAATCATTCTTCTCTTTTAAAATAAGACATTCTTCCTTCATGAATAAAATCACAGTCTGGATGCAATGGATTTTTTTTCAAATCTAATGTCAGCTTATTGAATAGCGGAGCCAACTTGTCGCGTTCTTTTTCAGTCGTGATGAACTGAAGGCCATATTGGAACAAGTCTTCATGGGCCTCCTGCTTCCAGACGATAAAACCACGAACAGATATTTCTTCGCCTAGAATTTTCGTTGTAAATTCCAAAATAACATCTGAGCGCACCGGGAGATTGATCTCTGCTGTAAAGCGAAGCCCACCTAAACTCATGTCCTCAATTAAAGACCTCGATTTCCCTAGTTGTACATTGTTACCTTTAAACTGGACAATGGTCATCGTTGAAGCTAAAGGATTTGTAAAATTAATACGGTAAAACTTACGGCGATTTTCGATTTGTGTTTTTGCTGCTAGTGCCGATGTTGCTTTTAGAATTTTGTTTTTCAGCATCGGTGCAAAGCGAGCTGCCGGTACGGATTTACTATAAATATACCCTTGAATGAGCGGACATTCTCGTTGGCGAAGGAATGTCAATTGTTCATTGGTTTCCACCCCTTCGGCGACAACGGTGAGCTCAAGCTCATCCGCTAATACGAGTAGGCTTTTTATGATCCCTCTCGTTTTTTTATTATCCTCTGTCAGGTTGGCAATAAATGATTTATCAAACTTAAATGAATCTATATCTAATTCATTTAAATAGGAAAGCGATGAGTAACCGGAGCAAAAGTCATCAAGTGAAAGCTTTATCCCTGCTTCCTTTAACTCCTTGACAACGCTCTTCGCTGTTTCGATATTTTTTATGATGGTTTCTTCAGTGATTTCAAGCTCAATCCATTTCGGGTCGATTCCTGTGTTTTTGATGACTGCGAAAACGTCACTTACAAACCCCGGCATAAGCAGTCGATTCGGTGATACATTAATCGAGATTGGAACCAGTTCATACCCTTGTTTCTCCCAGATGTTAATTTGCTGGCAAACTTGCTCAAACACCCAATCACTCATTCGAGTATTAAGACCACTCTCTTCTGCCAATGGCAAAAATTCAGCAGGAGAGACTTGGCCCCACTCTGGATGCTCCCAACGAATTAAAGCTTCAGCCCCTTTAATCACCTCAGTTTTTGGATCAACTTTTGGTTGGTATTCAAGAAAAAACTCGTCGTTCATAAACGCTTTTCGCAAATCCTTTTCTAAAGAATACTGCTTGAAGGATTCAATATTTAGAACCGGTGAAAACACATTCCATGCGCTAGTTCCATCTTCCTTTGCCTTATGTAGGGCTATACTGGCATTTTTGAACAAGCTTTGAGCGTCTTTGCCATCAATCGGGTAAAAGCTGATTCCAATGCTCGTTGTCACATATAGCTCATAGTCCTCAACAAACAACGGCTTTTCAATGGTATTTATGATCGACTTTGCAAGTTCAAATGTCTCTTCTGTACTCTTGATGTTTGGGAGCCCTAAGGCAAATTCGTCACCACCGATTCGAGCTAGGAACGCTTTTTGCTCAACCGTCTTATTTAAACGATTCGAGATAAGCGTTAACAGCTGGTCGCCTACCTCATAGCCTAACGTATCATTAATAAACTTAAACCGCTCCAAATTTAAATGAAGAACAGCGAAACGTTTTTGGCCTGAAGCCATCCATTCATCTAATTTCTCAATAAACGTTTGTCGGTTCGGCAATTTCGTCAGTTGATCATAGTGTGCTAGGTAATCAAGCAACAATTCGGTTGACTTTTGCTTCGTAATATCGGATACAACGCCATCTAAACGGATGACATTGCCGTCATCGTCAAAGACAGGATTGCTTTGATTATCGATCCATTTTTCCTCATTTTTAGCGTTAATAATTCGGTACTGATGGCGAATGCTTTGGCCTTCTAGCATCTTTTTCACATTTGCATCTACTTTTCCACTATCGTCCGGATGAACATATATGGTCCAGCCTTTGTCCTTACTCTTTAGCGTATCAGCATCTGTCGCAAAGATTCTTTCCATCCCTTTTGAAGTGACCGTTAACTTTTCACTGATCACGTCATATGACCATATCCCAACGTCTAGGTTGTTCGTGATCAGCTCTAATTGGCCCGATTGTTCTTTCACTGTTGATTCGATTTGTTTCTTTTCAGTAATATCTTGAATCGTCCCAAACAGACGTACAACTTGTCCATTTTCATCGGTAATTGGCTCAGCGCGAACGAGGACTTCTCTCACTTGTCCATCGCGCCGAACGATTCGATGTTCAAATATTTTACTTTCTATCTCATCTATCGATCGTTCAATGGTTTGGTCAACCAACTGGCGGTCATCTGGATGTATAAACGACATAAGCGTTTCTACGTTAGGCGTTACGCTTGCTGGATCAGCGATCTGAAAGATTTCATAGATTTGCGTCGACCAGATACCTCGGTCATTTTTTATATCGTAATCCCAGCTACCGATGTTTGCTACCTTCTCTGCCTCATCTAAATAGCGTTTGACAGCGAGAAGTTCACTTTCCTTCGTTCGTAGGTCTGAGAGGTCTTTTGCAACAGCCTGGACAGCCTCGACTTCCTCATCAACCATGACCGGAATAAGCGTAATCTCGACATCGACTCTTTTCCCAGAATGGTGTATTACCGTAAATGTTCCAGTTGTCGGCTGCTTGGCGAATACTTTGTACCAATGGTATTCAAATTTCTCATGGTCATCAGATGCAATATAATGCTGTAGCGTCTGCTTTAAATCCTTTAAATGGTAGCCAAACTGCCTAGTAAAAGCCTGATTGATCGAGAGAATCGACCCTTGTTCTGCGACTGTGAAAACAGGATCAGGATAGTGGTTAAGTGCTTCGTTCACCAAAAGAAGGTTTTGGTCTATATCCGTCGTTTGCTTAGTACCTTTATCATCAAACTTTCTACTTGAAAATAAATCTCGTATGTTCATTCTTAACCACCTCAACCTGTCTTCTTACTTAATATGTAAATTTATATTACCATAGTATTACTAATCTTCACAGACCACTTTTTATATTTTCTACGTTATCTATGTTGTAAATATTCTTAAACTGAAGTGACAACCTGATATCACGACAATTACACCAATAAGGCATGTCTTTTTAGCTAACAAACGATAGAAAAACCTTATTTTAAAACAGTAGATTTGCACCCTCACTTTCTTAGTATTCCCTTTTGGACAAATGAATATCAACGAAGTGAACGATCCTTACCGGTGCTTCTACCACTTCAGAGGGGGCAACCCTTTACGTAATCAAAGGCGGTGCGAGTAAGCTTACTTCTATGACTTTTCCTCATTGCTAGCACACTCCGCCCCTTGACCTTCCTCGAACCTACTTCTCTTCCTCGGTGAGTTGACCCTTAAACTTAATCCTAAGGCGGTGCGAGTAAGCTCACCCCTATGACTTCTCCTCATTGCTAGCGCACTCCGCCCCTTGACCTTCCTCGAGCCTACTTCTCTTCCTCAGTGAGCTAACCCTTAAACTTAATCCTAAGGCGGTGCGAGTAAGCTTACTTCTATGACTTTTCCTCATTGCTAGCGCACTCCGCCCCTTGACCAAAAAAAAGCGATCCCGTTACAGAATCGCTCTCTCTTCTAGTTAGTGAAAATGATGTTAAATTGCCAGCAGACACCAAACCGATCACTCAGCAAATGTAGGCTATAACCCTGATAAATCAATAAAGCGAGCCATTTCAAGGATTTCTTCTTCTGATAGTCCTTGTGCTGTCACTGTAAACAGATAGGGGTCCGTTATGATATAAAGTGAGTGATAAGCTAAGGGTTCGCCATCACTAAAAAGGATCGCTGGGTGGTCAAGAACGGACAATTCTTTAATTACTTGATCTGGACTCATCTGCCGTTTTAATTGCGCTATCATCTCTTCTTTCGTCCCTGTCATTTCGGTTTGTTTAAAGCCTATATAACGATCATTATCTAGTATATAATCAACAGTGCTTGTTACGACACCATCTGGATCTTCAAACGTATGCATAGTTGCAGGCTCATGATGTTCGTTCGGCATTGATTGTGGTAAGCGCAGATCCATTTCCAGTTCTACGTCTACATGTGCTTCAGCTGCAGGATTAGCACGTGCTAGATCCTTATCTTCACTAAATGTCGCAAATGTTTCCTGCTCAGTTGCTTCCTGACCATGATGGTGACCGGCGACTGATTCTTGTTGAAGACCATCTTCCTCTACCCCCATGAGTGATTGATCATGACGATCGAGATCAGGAGAAAAGGCGTTATAACCAATAAACGCGACGAAAAGGACCGCAACGATACTAGGTGCCAAAATAAACCGCCTTATTCCTCTTCGTTTCGGAGGGGTCGTGTCTTCTAGTTCAAGACTCGTGAACAGCTCTGTTTGCAGACGCTGTTTTCGCTCTTGATTCCAATTGATGTTTTGATCAAGCTGCTGTAGTGATTTTTCTAAATCGTTGGATTTATCCAGTTGTTTTCTCATGGTGATCGCCCTCCTTTACCATTTGTTTTTCTAATGCTGTCATCGCCCTGTAGAGGGTCGTCTTCACTTTACTTTCCGACCAATTTAAAATTTCAGTTGTCTCTTTTGTACTAAACCCCTTTATTTTGCGAATAATAATCACTTCACGATAAGCTTGTTTTAAATTTCCTAACGCCTGATATAGTTCATGAGAGTTTTCCTTTAACTCAACAATTTCATCAGGGGTAGGCCCTGAATCTTTGTTCGCAGCAAGGATTTCTTTAATAACATGAATCGGTTTCTTCTTCCGGATGTAGTCGACCGTTACATTATGCGCAATGCTAAACAGCCAAGTTTTCGGATTCGACTTCTTTTGGAAGGAATGATAATTTCGATAAGCTTTTATAAACGTATCATGGGTTAAGTCTTCTGCTTGATGATGATCATGAATCATCATCAAAATGTATTTGAAGATCGAGTCACTGTACTCGTTATACCAATCGCTAATTTCTCTTTTTATGTTAGCTGACAAAACAACCTTCTCCTCTATAGTGAATTCATCATTTAGACGTATCTTCTAATAAAAACGTTACAGTCGACGTAGTGGGGACAATGTAGAGGGCGGTGATTCCATTACAGAGTCCGATGTAACTTATATATTTCTTATCTCTCCTAAATGTCCCTTTAGTTCTATACTAGTATTACAAGCAGGAGGTACTAAAGAAAGGACAAACACCCCTCGAGCTTTTCTCCCTCGTTTTGTCCTTCATCAGCTTTATGAAGGACATTTCTCTAGATTTTCTCCCTCGTTTTGTCTTTCATCAGCTTTATGAAGGACATTCCTCTAGATTTTCTCCCTCGTTTTGTCTTTCATCAGCTTTATGAAGGACATTTCTCTAGCTTTTCTACATCATTTTGTCTTTCATCAGCTTTATGAAGGACATTCCTCTTCCTTACTTCGTCCAAGCGGGCACGTATCAAACCTTTCACCTTTTCAACATCCGTAACCACAACAAAAAGAAAGATGGCTTCCCCCGACGAGCAAGACCGAAACGGTGGCAACCGTTTGCGGCGACGACAGTCGACGTAGTGGGAACAATGCAGAGGGCGAGCGGACCCACTCATAAGAATGGCGGTCCAGGTAGCACTTCTTAGCCACATATAAAAAGCGATCCCATGCCACGAGATCGCTTGTACTAATTACCAAAATTTTATTATACCTAAACAGCTCATGACTGACTAGATCAAAAAAGGAATTCACTCATTGCCCTCTCTCCTCAACAGGCACATGAACCGGAACGTCAAATAACCAAATAAAAGTCACAGCAATTAAAGCTGCCAAAACATACGCAACCAAAGGCTTTCGCTCATGTAATTTAAACAAAGGGAACATAAAACACAAAAAGAAAACTGACCACCAAAATGACCAACCATATTGATATTCAATATGACCTGTCAATGAAAATACATACTCCCATACAGCATAAATCGCAATCCACTGAATGTTATGAAGTACCTGTTTTATCAACCCTTTTGGATAATTCCCGAGGAAAAGAATAATCGTTGCCGGGAAAACGATAAACGTATACAACATCTCCGTCAGCGTATGATTTGAAATAAAATCAGCATCCATTCGCCACAGAAAGTAATTCGCTGTCAAAAAATTATACGCAAGGTTCCCAAGCGCATAAAAAAGCATTGTTGTATGGTATTTTTCCCAATTGCGCCAATCTCCCCAGAAATAAACGGCAATAATACTAATAATCGCAGTTAGTACATGCATCGAACGAATTTCCTTCCATTGAATGATAGGAATAGTATCATTAAGTGACTGGCATTTTATGTATGTTACATTCGTACCATGTTAAAAAACTGCACCCTAATTGTTCTCTAACAATTAGGGTGCAGTTCTAATGGCAATGCTTCTTTATTAAAAAATTACCTATAGGGCGGCCATTCCACCATCGATACGATATTGAGAGCCAGTAATAAATGTGCTTTCATCGGAAGCAAGGAAGAGTACTAATTGAGCAATATCACTTGATTCACCATATCGTCCAAGTGGGATAGATTTTTCTAGTTCTGCTTGAGCCGCTTCAGCATTTTCTGGGCTAAAGCCTGCTTCAAGCGAACGCATCATTCGCGTATTGACAGGTGAAGGATGGATTGAATTGACGCGGACATTTGCATTTGCGACCTCAACCGCCGCTGCTTTTGTCAATCCAACAACCGCATGCTTTGACGTAATGTACGGCGAGACATTCGGACTGCCGTTAAGCCCTGCGACAGATGATGTATTAATAACACTGCCATGCCCTTGCTTTGTCATTATTGGTAGTACATGCTGTAACCCTAAAAATACGCCACGAACATTGACAGACATCACTTGATCAAAGTCCTCAAGCTTTTGTTCTACGAGTGGAGCAACCTTCCCTTCGATTCCAGCATTATTGAAGAAAATATCAATCGTCCCAAAGCGATCCACGGTTTTTTTGACATAATTTTTCACATCGTCTTCCTTCGAGACATCAGCTTGTACAATCTCAACGTCACCGTGGGCATCTAACTCTGCTTTAGCCTCTTGTAAAGCTTGTTCACTTAAATCAACTAAGACAACCTTTGCCCCTTCTTTTAGAAACGTTTTTGCTGTTACTTTTCCGATTCCACCTGCGCCACCAGTAATTAATGCCACTTTTCCATCTAAACGACTCATCAAAAATCACTCCTTTGTGAACTTGACCTTACAGGAGTACTCTACCCGCAATTTATCTAAACAAAACGTTATTGGTAGCAAAAAGCTACCCCAACGCACCAAACCCGTGCAATGAGATAGCTTCATTTTTTCAATCGTTAAATTCGAAAACGAGCAACCGCTTGTTGGAGCTCTTCGGCCATGTTTGAAAGTGTGGCCGCTGCTGAGGAGATCTCCTCCATTGAAGCATTTTGTTCTTCTGCAGACGCAGCAACGGTTTGTGAATAACCGGCTGTGTCCTCTGCAACCGTTGACACTTCACTCATCGTGTCTACCATTGTCTGCGTTCCTGAAGAAATCTGTTCGATCGCTGCCGAAACCTCTTGTAATTGATTCGTCACTTCTGATACAGATGAGGAAATGCTAGTAAATCCTTGACTCGCTTCATTAACAAACTCGATTCCGCCATCAACTGCCTGACGACCAGCTTTCATCGTTTCAACAGACTTTGTGATATCATCTCTAATATCTTCGACTAAATCATTAATTTGACGTGCGGACTGACTTGTTTGTTCCGCTAGTTTACGAACCTCATCAGCAACTACCGCAAAGCCTTTGCCGTGTTCACCTGCTCTAGCAGCTTCAATCGCCGCATTGAGGGCTAATAGATTCGTTTGTTCCGCTACATCGGTAATGAGCGAGACAATGTTACCAATTTCCCCTGACTTGTTGCCAAGCTCACCGATCACCTCTGACACTTCACCTGTCTTTTCGTTAATCTCATCCATTTGTGCAATCGTTTTAGTAATCACTTCTGTGCCATCTTCTGATTTTTGTGAGGCAACGAGTGACGACTGATTGACGGTTTGGATGTTACTAGCTATTTGCTGAATGCCACTCGTCATATCGGTAACGACATCATTGGCTTTTCGCGAATGAGTTACTTGTGATTCAGCACCACTGGCCACCGTTTGAATCGCATCAGTAATTTCTTCTGTCGCCTTGCTTGTCTCCGCTGAACTTGCCGTTAATTGCTGTGAAGATGCAGCGACTTGCTCGGATGTCATTGTAATTTGCTGTAGCAATGTACGTAAACTGTCGCCCATTTTATTCATAGAAGCGCCTAACGTTCCAATTTCATCTTTTGAATCCGATTTAAGCTTGTCAACTTGAAGGTCACCTTCACTGATCCTCTCAGCAACGGACACGACACGGTTTAGTTGTTTTGCAAGGCTTAAGCTAAATAAAACGAATAGAAGTGAACCAAGGATGGCTGCAATAATAAAAGAAGTCAACATAACCACCTGTGAGCGCTCCACTGCTCCCTGCGCTTGAGTTGCTGCATATTCCATTTGATTAATAACGATATCTTGGAGTTCAAGCGCGGTGCTAACTGCTTCTTGTCTGACATATTCAAGATCACTCAATAATGACATATTTTCATTACTTAGGATAAGTGATGCAATGCTATTAAACCGACTATTATGATGAACGAGCATATCATAAAGCTGTTGCTGCTCTTCTGTATGCATGCGATCTTCAATCGTTGTTAAATACTCCGCCGTTCGATCTCGCAACTCGCGGTACCGTTCCTCGTCGTATGTCCCTGTTCGGGCATAGTCGTTAATTTGGATATACTTCGAACGAACCAAGCTAGCGATATCAGTTACGATCACCGCACGCTCACCTCGACGTTCTAATGCCTCTGTTTCTGTGCTGATATTCGATAAATTATTAAAAATTGCTATAAATGCTAGTGCAAAAATCATCAACACAGCAGCAAAGATTAAAAATAATTTGTTGCGTAGTTTTAAATTACTATAAAATTTCATCTCAACCTCTACTCCTTCATTAGGACTTTCTTCTTGTTGCTCTACGTTCACTAATCATCTAACCCAACACAATGTAAAACCTTATCGCTCACCCCACAATGTAAACCTTTGCATGTTTGCTTAAATGGATACGATCTCCAACAAAAGTCTTATTTAAATTTATCACAATTTGTCGTTCAAATATAGTGAAAATACAAAAAAGTAGGGAGCCCTCCGTAGAACCACCTACTTTTCATTTTAAATGATTGTTTTTGAATTGATAACCCCACTCTATGAGCCCGGCATCACTCTACCACTATGTTCTTCACCACAGGCGTAGATCCCACCACGTTCATCAATCGTCATTAAGAATATTTCTTTACTATTTTTGAAGCCATGTTGCTCAGCAAGCTTCTCTACTTCTTCAGTCGATAGTCCTAACTGCTCCATCTTTGGCTTGTTCATACGTCCTTCTAGTACTAGAATCGATGGAAAACCTTTATCAGGCAACGTCTGTTTCATATCATCTGGGGTTAATCCACCAAACTTCGATTTTTTGATCACACTAATCTGTCCATTTGGTTCAAGAATCGCATAATCTATTTCTGCAAGATCACTTGCTTGATTTAAACGCAAATCCATCATCATTGACTCAACCGTAAGCTTTGCTTTACGTAGCTCATTAACGAGTATTTGACCTTTTCTAATGATGATGATTGGTTCGGCATCAACAACTCGACGAATACGTTCATCCTTTAAAGCTAGATAACTCAACACTAAATGTAAGCCCGCAATTAACGATGCAGCGGCTAACGGGCCGCCGAGCGCAATATCACCACTCGATAATGGCTCACCGACAACATCCCCAATGATGACCGCAAAGATAAAATCAATTGGATGAAATGATACCATTGAACGCTGACCTAGTATTTTTATGACGATAAAGATATAAGCATAGACAATGACTCCACGTATTAAAAAGCCTATGATTGACAAATCCTCTGCACCCGTCCAAAAATCCACATCCATTTCCCCTTTTTAAAGCTGCTCTAGTTTCTATGTACGAAAGTAGCCTATTGTAGTCGTTTCTAGTATCACTATTGCCGATTTCTAGTTTTCTATACATATAGAGCTACAATTTAGAAGGAATGGTCATTTTCGCCTAGCAGATATTGAATGAGACGTTCTAGTAAATCAAATCTTACATACGATGATAGGGAGAAGATTTTAAAAAGGAGTTGTCCTCATGTATCCATATCCGATATTCTATCAAAACCCACCTGTCGATGAAGTGACAAGTATAAGTGCTCCGACGATTAGTAGTAAAGCGGTCGTCGGCACCGACTCCATGATTATTGGTAACATCACGATTTGCGATGATGTCTTTGTCGGTTTTAAAAATTTACTACGTGCCGACTCTGGTTATCCGTATTATGTTGGTCCTTATACAAACATTCAAGATTACGTTCTGATGCATGTCCATCCTGGGAGAGAACATGTCGAAATTAATGATCAAAAATGGGGTGTATTTCTAGAAGGCGCAAACAGTATCTTGCATCATGCGGCTGTCCATGGTCCATTATTTATAGGCAAAAACACATTTGTAGGTCAGCATGCCAATATTTATGATGCAGTAATTGGACGTAATTGCGTGATCATGCACGGAGCAACGGTGACCAATGGCGTCTCAATTGCTGATAACCGCTTTGTTGCACCAGGACAAGTTATTTGGCGTCAAGAAGATGCAGACAACCTTCCCCCAGTTCCCGACGAACACAAACATTTAAATGAAAAGATCGTCGACCATTACTACCGTCTCGGAAAATCATATGCCCGCCATACTGGCCTAGCGTTTTAAAGGTACCATGTAGTGGGTGCCTGGCACCCACTACATGGTGCCAGGCACCTTAGTTGTTGCCGTTTTTTTAGCTGCACTGGCGTGGTAAATGCCTTCTGTTAGAAGCGCACATAAGATGCCCATTAACAACCCGTTAGATAGCAACGGTCGCGCAAGCTCGGGGATTGTTGTGAAAGCTTCAGCTGGAATGTTCATAATCGTCATACCAAGTAACGCCGGTAATGCAATTCGATAGACCGTTTTTGGCGTAAAACGTAAGCCTTCCAAATTCCGCAATGCTGAACCGAAGAGTTGCAAATAGGCAACAAATAGAATCGTGTTACCTACGCTATGCGGGATCGTTGCTAGAAATGCAGTTAACGACGGAATGATGCCTAATAGGATAAAAAAGATAGAACCTAAAAAGAATGGTGCTCTCTCTTTAATCCCGGTAGATTGTAAGAAACCTAATGAAGATGCATACGGTGCATAAGGGACTAAGCCAAGAAAACCTGAAGCTGATGTATACGTCCCAGAAAGCAGCAGTGAAGCTCGGTATTGCTTTGCTGTTGTTTTTTGTTCGTAAATATCCTCTGCCCCTTTTAATGTCGCAATTGTATTTGTCGTATTTAATAGTCCCGTCAATACAATCGTAAAGACGATCCCCCACTCGAGTGCCGGAGCTCCCCATGGAAACCACCAACTTACAAATGGTGACGCTTGAACTGGTGTTGCAATCTCACCCGGAAAAAGGAGAAACGCTCCGATCCAACCGACGACCATTCCAATAAGGAGCGACAGGTTACTGATTGCCCCTCTTCCCTTTATATTAAGTACGATCGTTAGCGTAGCTAGCACAATCGAAAAACTAGCAACAGTCACATTGATATGATCACTCTCATTTAAGCCAAGCATCCCTTGTAAAAAGATAAAAATAAGCTGGTTGGCAAGCAATAATAGAAAAACAAACATGACTACCGGTGTAAACCATTTTTTCAAAAGATCTCCTAAGCCAAAAAGAGCGAGTGTTGAGACAAGTAATCCAGCAAAAATCGCCCCGACGGCAATACTACCGCCAATCGTTGCTAGACTGATAGGCAACGTGCTTGCGGTTGCCGTTAAGCTTAAAATCACGCCCCACCATAAACCAGATTGTCCTTCCATAATCGCATAGCGATGGCCGATCAGCCCTTGCAGGATACAAGCGATACCCGTAAACATAAACGACCGCTGCATCGCAGATACGATCTCAACCTGATTTAAACCGAACGCCTCACCGACAGAAATCGGAATTACAACTGTGTTTGCAAACATAAAAAAAAGCCACTGAAACCCTGCCAACAACGTTACAGAGGCGCGCGCATCATTCATATTCTACTTCCTTTCTAAACCATTATTAGTAACTAGGATTCATCCAAAATCTTACACTTCATGTAAGCCTAGTATAATATAGAAACTCGTTCATTTCTATTGCCTTGAATGATCGTTTGATACTTTCTATCATCTATATTGCTATGTATAGGTACGTTCCCTTCATACCGATTTCCCAAAGAAACTCCACTGCTAAAACCTTGGTTAAAGATAAAAAGAGCAGCCTAAACGTCTTCGTTTTAGACTGCTCCTCATTAAACTATACTTATTTAACTGGTGTGATCGTTGCACCGATAATGATCAATAAAATAAACAACACGACAATTAAAGCAAAGTCTCGACCTGCTCCAAATCCTGCTCCGTAGCCTCCTACTGGTCCTGCGCCATAACCATAGCCATGACCGACACCGTGATCAGGAGTAACTGCACCATAACCTGCACCTAGAGCTGCACCAGCAAGAGGAGCTGTGGGTCCCGCTACTGGAGCTGCACCAAGCCCTGCTGTAGCGCCTGCTGCGGCACCGAAACCAGGTCCAAACATTTATACAACACCACCTTCTAAATGCTACACTAACACCCTATGTCGGTTCGCCCTCAGTGATTGGGCTGATCGTCTATTTTACAGCCATTTTTTTAGGTGATGTGGGATCTTTTATCGTACTATCACTCAGGCTGACTAATTGATGCTTGATGGCATAGACAGCAGCTGTTGTCCGGTCTTGTACACCCATTTTCATAATGATGTTTCTGACGTGGTTATAGACAGTATATTTGCTTAAATAAAGAGCATTTGCAATCGCCTGATTACTCCACCCATTGGCAAGTAATTGCAGGACTTCCATTTCACGTCCTGAAAATCGTTCTCTTACTAATGGGGCTGCTTCACTCTGATCGCCCTTTAGCATGTTTTGGTAATCATTTAATATGAATGTGATCACCTTGTTATCGAAGTAATAGTAACCATGTTCAATCACATCGATAGCTTGATGTACGGTCTGTTTAAACCCATCTAGATATAAAACCGCTGTTAATCCATGCGAAATGAATGTACGCAATTCACTTTGTTCAAGTGCCGTTGAAAGCAACAAAACCTTTGCATGAGCATACGCATTATGTATCTTTTTGATCGTCTCACAGATATTCTCACTCGCATCATCATGATAGATAACAAATGCTTGAGGCTGCGAATCATGAAATGTTGCTTCAACATTTGCCGGTTCCACCGTCAATGCAGAGTATCTCCCATCACTTTTCAAGATTTTCGCCATTGATGTCCGTACGGAAAGACAATCAGAAATTATAACAACCTTGCTACACTCCATAGAAACCACCTTTATGTATAAAAGAACTACCTACTCTCAGTATTTAGTGAAAAAACACAGTAAGATGAACTATAACATATGTTTGAATTTATTTGTAGTAAAAATATTCCTAATCATTCAACGCTTCAATGATGTTCACAATTTGTGCGAAGTGTAAGGGCAAACATATCGTGAAGGGACAATAATAATAACTGGTTGATCCCCGCTAGATTGAAGATTTACCGACTCAAAAAGCAAATAAGCAACGATTTTCTTTCCAATTTTGTATCGGTATTCGCAACAAGGATAGTCGCCTTCTCATCTCCTCCACTCCATACATAAACTATAAGAAACTAGATCCATAGGAGGGAGAGGAATGCACGTTACGTATACCGCGTTAGGAGACTCGTTAACGACCGGTGTTGGCGCCTTCTTTTCACTAGGGTTTGTGAAGCGCTATGCACGAATGCTCGAGCACCTCTACCACGTCCCAGTTGCTGTCAAGAGTAAAGGGAAGGCAGGTCTCACCTCAGCCGAATTACTTGCACGCTTACGAAGAATCGATACTCGTAACGCCATTGCCGAGGCTGACCTGATCACGATTACGATCGGAGGCAATGACCTTCTGCAAGCGTATCGAAGGGGCTATCATCTGCACGCCCTTGAACACAGTGTTAACCAATTTGCGGTTAACCTACAGCTCATTTTAGCTGAAATCAAAGCGATCAAAGCTCTGTCACCAAAAAAATCATATAGAATTCAGCTCATAGGCTTATATAATCCTTTTCCAAAGCATCCATACAGTGATTATTTTATCCACAAGTACAATAACATCCTCAAAAGCTATCATTCCAACCTTATAAACTATGTTGATATTTATCCTCTATTTGAGCAAAACCACGCGTACCTGCTGTCATTTGATTATCACCCAAATAGCAAAGGCTATCAAGTGATCGCCGAGCAAGCATTGGCTACACTTCAAGGGTACAGGTAACAGGAAGAACGACCTCTTCGCGTTACCCGTGAAATAAAGCTCCGACAAAAGGTAGTATGGGCTACCTTTATTGTCTGTAAAGTGGTACATCTCCGGTGCGGACCCTCTGTACTCTATTTCAACAAACCTCATCTTTTTGAAAAGCACTACAAACTCACAGCTGTACCTTTCAAACCATAAAAAAACGACGCTTCCCCATACTCCAACTAGAGATCGCGTCGTCACATCCTTTAACTCTCCCTTACGCTTTTGACCATGTATCATGCAGCGTAACATTTGCCGCCTTTAACAAGTTGTATACAGGACAGCGTTGTTCAACCTGCCTTTGCAAATCTTTCACTCGTTCCTCTGGTTCACTAGTTGAAACGTTTGCTTCAATCCAAACGGTTTCAAAATACGTCCGTACGGATGAATCACCCTTAAAACCGCGCGGGTCAAACTCACCTTCGATTGTAAACGTAATCCCTTTAAGATCAAACTCCATTTCCCTTGCCACTGCATTCGCTGTCGCATTTTTACAACCAGCTAAGGAAGCGAGCAATGTTTCTAGTGGATTGGCACCGCTATCCTTCCCACCCATTTGCGCGACTTCATCAATGATCACCTTATGCTTTGCTGTTGACACCTCTGTTGTCATACCTTCTGACTCACCTTGAACGCTAAACTTTAATTTCTTACTCAGCGTAACCACTCCTCTACAATAATCAGAATAGTTACTTAATTCAAGTGCATATGATCTTATTCCTGCATACACATCTGTTTTTTAGGAAAAATGAAGCTCATGGTTTTATGTTTTGCCTGTTAGGATCAAGATTCAAGGGAATGTAATCGGCAATTCTTTTAGTGAACGAAAAGCAGTGAGCTTCCTCCATTTTGGAACAGATGTCGCTAGTTGAATCGTCGACGTTCGCTTAAGCAAGGCATGTATAGCTACTTTAGCCTCTATTCGAGCAAGGGTTGAGCCTAAACAAAAATGATTCCCAACACCAAACGCAACGTGAGGGTTTGGGTTCCTTGCTAAATTAAGTCGATGAGGGTCTTCGAACACATTTGGATCACGATTTGCCGCCCCGAGAAAAAGATAGACTTGCTCGCCTTCGCGAATGATTTGCTGATTGACTTCAATATCCTCTGATGCGACACGCGCTAGCATCTGTGTCGGGCTTTCATAACGTAAAAACTCTTCAACCGCGGTTTCGATCATCGCTGGCGCTTCCTTTAGCTTCTCCATTTGATCAGGATGATTTGCCAACGTGAACACTGAGTTGCTAATTAGATTCACCGTTGTTTCATGCCCTGCGATCACTAGTAACAAACAAGTCGCCACTATTTCGTCATCTGTAAATGCATCTCCCTGTTGCTCTTGTTTAATAAGCTTACTAATAAGATCATCGGTTGGATGATCCCTTCGCTTATTGATAAGGTCTAAGAAGTAAGCATGGACAGCGGCTGTCGTCTCATTTCCGTTAGCAAGTGAGTTGCGCGTGCGATTAAGGTCAATCGTGCGCAGTAAGGTAACCGTCCATTCTCGAAATAAATGGCGGTCTTCTTCAGGTACACCAACGATGTTCGCAATGACCATGCTCGTCAACGGAAACGCAAAGTCTGAGACAACATCCATACGCTTCTCGTTTTGAACGGAACCTAGTAATTGATCAACAGTTTCTTCAATGTAGAAGTGATACCGATTCACCATTTGCGGTGTAAACACATGACTAACGAGCTTACGTAACCGCATATGATCAGGTGGATTTTTAAACACTAACATATCTTTCTGGACATTTGCTAGATCACGATATCGTTTCGATGTTTGCGGAATAGGGGGCCGATTTTTAAAGCGAGTATCTTTTAATACCTTTACCGTTTCCTCATACCCAGTAATATACCAACCTGGATATTTGAAAAGCGTCCGCTTAGAAACTGGATGTTCAGACCTTAGCTGATCGTAAAAAGGATATGGGTTCTTTACAAACGCTGCAGAATTGAATGGATTCGTCTTTGGTTCGATTTGGTTTTGCGTGTCTAGTTTGATCATTTCTCCCTCTCCCTTATCCTCAGAATTCGATCCATCTGTCACCTACTTACTAACACTAGTATCCGAGAGCCCTAGCTGCTTCACAAGTAAGCCAAGGTCGACCTGCTCCTTGATCATTTGTTTCACACGTGGTTTTGAACAGTCGCGAAGTTTTGGAGTTTCCCCTAAAATCGGAACACGACAAAGCTTCTCAATCAGCGCTGGACTCGTTTTTTCTGATAGATCCTCATCGCCACTACGGCCGTTTATAACGATCCCTGCTACATCAAGCCCGATATTTTTTGCGTACTCTACCGTTAAATAGGTATGATTAATCGTGCCGAGATTTGGTCTTGCAACGATGACAATGGGCAGTTGTAAAGCTTTAATTAAATCACTTACTAAATAATTTTCACCGAGGGGTACGGAAATCCCACCAGCCCCTTCAACGATAAAAAACTCATGATGGTTACGAATTTTTTTCCAATGATCGAGCACAGCTTCGATTGCGACATGCTTACCTTCGAGCTTTCCGGCTACAAAAGGGGCAAGTGGTTCCTTAAACGCAAAAGGCGTGACCTCTTCAAGTGAAAGAGGTGACTCTGACATCTCCTTTAAAACTCGTGTATCACTTTCTGGATGATCACGAGAAATGCCACTTAAAAACGGCTTAAAAACCCCGACATCAACCTTCTGCTCTTTTAAAACGGCTGCAAGGCCACCAGCGACCATCGTCTTTCCAACATCCGTATCTGTTCCCGTAATAAAAACACCTTTCATTGCACGAGCAGCTCCTTTTCTATTTGTTCAAATGATTTGAGGAGGTAATCAATTTGCGCTGACGTATGATCCGCTGTCACTGTTAAGCGGATCCGGCTTTCTCTATCCGGTACGGTTGGAGGGCGAATCGCTGGTGCATATATTCCTTTTTCTTCAAGTCCTTTAGCAAACAGAACAGCCTTACTCGCTTCCCCGATGATGACTGGTATGATCGGTGTATCATCTCCCTTGATTGTATAACCAAGCTTGATTAATCCTGTTTTTAACTGCTTGATTTTTTGGCGGAGCCGTTGGCGCTTTTCCTCCCCAGCCTCAATCATTTCCAAGGCATGATACGCAATGGCACAGCTTGCGGGCGGTAGACTCGTTTGGAAAATAAATGGTCTCGCATGGTTAACCAAAAACTCAATTAACGTTTGCGATCCTGAGACAAAGCCTCCCTCTGTCCCAACGGCTTTGCTTAATGTACCGACAACAACGTCTGGTGAAACGTTAAAATATTCACTTGTCCCCCGGCCTTTTGCTCCTAACACACCGGTGGCATGAGCATCATCAACAATCACGTAAGCGTCATACTCTTTAGCAAGCGTCATGATCTGATCAAGCGGCGCGATCGTCCCATCCATACTAAACACCCCATCCGTTACGATAAACCGTCGTTGATACGATGCGGTTGCTTGCAGTCTTTTTTCAAGATCGGCCATATCAATATGGTTGTAAACGATCGTGTCAGCATTAGAGAGACGGCAGCCATCAATGATACTTGCATGGTTGAATTGATCACTTAAAAGAACGTCCCCTTTTTCAGGTAAAGCGGTGAGCACGGCTAGATTCGCTAAATAGCCACTCGAAAATAAGAGTGCGGCCTCTGTTTGTTTAAACTGTGCAAGCCGTTGTTCAAGTCGTTCATGCCACTCATTATTTCCTGTGATTAGGCGTGAGCCGCTACTCCCTACACCAAACTGATACAGGGCCACTTTTGCGGCTTCTACCAATGATTCCTCACCTGCAAGTCCTAAATAATTATTGGAAGCAAAGATGAGTTTCTTTCCACCGTCCATCTCAACTTCTGATCCTGGCGCTGTCTTCATTGTTCGTAAGCTCCGGTACAAGCCAGCCTTCTTCGTCTCGTCTAAGCGGAGCTGCAACGATTGATCAAAGCTCACCTGTTGTCACCTCATCAATCGCTTCTTTCATAATCGCTACCATTGCTTTCAGTTCATCAGCCGTACTGACTAGTGGTGGCATAAAGACGATCACATCGCCCATTGGTCTCGTTAACATCCCTAACTCTCGCATTTTTAATGATACTTGATAGCCGACTCGCTTTTCTGCTGGAAAAGGTTCTTTCGTCTCTTTTGCTTGAACGAGCTCGATCCCAACCATAAATCCAAGCTGCCTAATATCACCAACATGAGTGAGGGTGTACAACTCCTCTAGTATTCCTTTTAGCTCCTCGGACTTTTTGGCGACTTGCTCGGGTATGTTTTCGGATTCAAACAAACGAATATTTTCAATGGCAACGGCACAGCCAAGCTGATTTCCAGTATACGAATGCCCGTGGAAAAAGGTTTTCAATGATTGATAGTCATCATAAAACGCCTGATAGATTTCCTCTGTTGTATATGTAACGGCGATCGGTAAATAGCCACCAGTAATCCCTTTTCCAGCTGCCATTAAATCGGGCTGAACCCCCTCATGCTCACAGGCAAACATTTTACCTGTTCGACCAAAGCCAGTCGCAACCTCATCAACGATCATTAAAACTTCATACTTTGTGCAAAGCTCACGGACACCAGCCAAGTAGCCTTCTGGCATGACGATGAAACCACCCGCTCCTTGCACGTTTGATTCAATGGATAGAGCAGCGATTTCTTCATGATTTTCCTTCAATAATTGTTCAAGTGCTGCTAAACATTCATCACGGCATCGATCAGGATCACCCGTTTCAGATCGATAGACATTTGGAATCGGTGCCTTATAACTCTCAAACATGAGTGGACCATAGACGTGGTGGAAAAGATCAATCGCCCCAACACTGACAGCACCTACGGTATCACCGTGATAACCGTTTCTCATTGAGATAAATTTTTGCTTTTCGGGTCTACCAATATTCTTCCAATATTGGAACGCCATTTTAAGTGCGATCTCCATTGACTCCGCACCACTATCAGAATAAAAGACCCGTGTTAAATTGTCGGGGCTAAGCTCAACTAATTTTTCAGCAAGCTCTGTCGCGGGAACATTTGTCATCCCTAGCAACGTCGAATGCGCGATTTTGTCAAGCTGTTTTATAATCGCATCATCTAATTCCTTCTTGCGATGTCCGTGGACATTTAGCCAAACAGACGAAAAGCCGTCATAGTATTCTTTTCCGTCAATATCTTTCACTTTAATGCCTTGACCGCTCTCAATAATTAACGGGTCCTTGTCGTAATCCTTCATTTGTGTAAAAGGTAACCAAAGGTGCTTTTTGCTTTTTTCAATGAGTTCATGTGTCATTGTTTGCCCTCCATCTCCACAAAAATTGGTTGTTTCTCTAAGTAGTTCATGTATGTATTGATATTTGCTTTGCCATCGACAAAAAAGATTCGACAGCCTCGTTCATCCTGATATTCTTTTAATCTCGTAATCCGTTGATAACCGTGCTTCCTACTTGCGACGTAACCTGTTACATAGTCAGGGTCATCTGACCAGCATAATTCCGCAATTGTTACCGGGTGATGACACACTTTTGATGCCAGCGTAAGCGCCTCTTTCAAGCGCGGGCTGTTTGGTAGATTGTGTTCACTCGTCCACCTCTCAAAATCAGCATTCAACCAATCCATCCGAGAGACGCGAACCCCTTTTTTAGAATCAAGTCGTTCCCCAGAATGAACGTCGACCAAGATCGCTCCTCTAATGCCGAAACATTCAGTCATTTGATGATAGACTTTGTTCAGAGTGTGCCTCGGAACACCTGCTTGTTCTAACAGCTTAACGGCCAAGGCCTGTCCCTCCTCAACAGAGTCTACGTCATTCGTCTCTGGCTTTAACGGTTTTATTCGCTGAATCGGCTCATCAATCGCTTCGAACTGAACATTCATAAAATCCGGGTTACCTCTTGAATGAGTTAACGCTTTCTCTACCAATTGATTGATAGCCTGCTTGAGATTTGGGTAGGTGGTCAAAACTTCACCACCGGAGATATGTTTTCCACCATCTTCATGGGCCCCGTTTTGCGAAGCTCTCATTCGAACACTAAAATAGGTTTCTGCTTGCACTTTCGTTCACCTCAACCACAACAATTGTTAACCTTGATAAATAACGAGTTTACATAAACATCATAAAATGTGAAAAATATAATGTCAACCTATATAAATGTTAAGTTAACGCAAGGCATAAAAAAAGACGCTATCTCTGCTCTAACAGAGAATCACGTCTATCTATTCCTCTATTTCCTTCGTCCTCATTCAGCGGAATTGTTGAAGCTAGGTCGTTTTTCAGAGCTCATCCATTCTGATTGACGTAACCTAACTTCAAATAGTTTTAATGGGTCCATATACTCCTCTGGATTTGTTTTCAGTGCATTTATTTTCTCTTCGTTTTCGTGGATGGCTTCATTTGCTTGACCTTTCGCCTTGCCAAGAACCTCAAGCGGTTGTTTAAAGAACATCGTAATATCCTGCTCAAGCCCTTTTTCAATAAATTGAGCTTGGGCATTAAACTGCTGAATAACCTCAGCAATGACGTACTCATACTCTTCATTTTCGATAAACTTTTTATAAGCCTTTTGTAGCATAGCTTTATTCGTTGGAAGTGCACCGAGTAGCTTTCCCGAACTTCTTAACAGCAGTTGTGCTGGCTTAAATCCATTAACAATATTGATTTCCTCAATCTCAAGCCGGTTGATGAGTCGATCTGTATCCCGTCGCCAATCCTCTAAAATTTTAAAATCACAAACTAATTTAATCTCTTCATCACCGTAATAAGCATTGATCCCACCTGCCACGTCCTCTAAGGCGGATTGACTATGCTTAAATGCTGTCTCTGCTACCTCTAGCCAATCCTGCATCGCTTTGTTAAAGGTAGGAGCGAGTTTTTCTTCTGTATAGCGTTGAATCTTCTCATTCATTTGTTTGTTCAATTCCGCATGGATCGTACGAAAATCACTATCTTCCTTGATCAAGTCTGTGCATTCACGTAAAAGCGCGGGAATCGCTACTTTTAGCTCAGCTTGCGTCTCATCTTTACCATTTTGAAACGAGGTTTTGATTACTTTTATTTGCTCCTTCTCAATGTCAATCACCTGGTTGGTTGCCCCGTTTAGCTTCGTTACTAGCTCTTGGTTATAGTTCACCATCTCTACTAAGCTATTTTCAATTTCAACCGGCTGTTCGACCAGATGAGCGATTAATTGGCGGATGAACGATAAAATTTGTTCACTTTTTTCAGCCTTCGTGCCCGGTGATATGAAATGATCATCGCCTCCTGTAGCGATGATTTCATCACTTAACGATGTGAGCTGATCATCTAATTCAATCTCATGCTCCTGTACCCACTGCATGATAGATTCAAACAGACCAAAATTATAGACAAGCGTATCTGAATCGCCATTACCCGCTTCAATATAAGCTTTCGCCTCATCAACAACAACAGGGCTGACCTGCATCGAAAATGTTTCATTCCAAGCGAGTACGGCTGCCGATGGGAGTAAAGGTGCATCCGTGATGCTTAGCCAATTGGTTAACAAGTTCGGAACAACGTCTGCCAATTCGTCTGTAAAATAGCGCCCACTAATCAAATCAAAATAGCTCTCTTGATAGAGGATCGATAATTGACGTGATGATTCCGCACGAGCGTCTTTTAAATTTAAGAAGAGGTGATTAAATTCGCTTAGCCATGACAAATAGTACTCTTCGTTTTTATAGCTGTTCCAGAAAGCTGATACGATTTGTTCAAATCTCTCTTGATCAAGATTCGCTAACGTCAGTAGCGCTTCAGAAAAGTAATCAGGAGCGATGGCAATCGTTAATCCTTTTTCGACATAACCTTTTAAACGATCATACCATTCGGTCGATTTCGTTCGTATCGCCTCATTAACCGCTAATTCGATCGCACTACTCCAATCGCGATATTCTTCAAAGAAAGAACGGGCAAGTGCTGTGACATTTGGATAATCTGGATTCGTTGCAACAGCCTGCCGAATCACCTTGGCCGCTTGATTGAGTTTCTCTTGTTGTTTGTATACAGAAAATAATTGCAGAGATACTTCAGTGGTTAGAGTGACGTTTGTCGACTTAATCGTTATGTAAATCTCCTCGGCCTTTGAATAGTGACCGAGCTGATAATAAGCGTCTGCAATGTTTTTCTTTGCCCATGGCTCTAAATGACCACTAACCTTCTTCCATTTATAAATAGCCACCTCATAATCTTTGTTGTCATAATACACTTCACCTTGAGAAAAACGAATCTCAGAAAGCTCGGCTTCATGTTGCTGTTCCCGAAAATAGGCCTCCGATAGAACCCTCACTGGATGGCGATCGTCGTTATGATCTATAAACTTTTTATAATAGCTTTTTGTAAGCAATACATTCTCTACCATATTGATGTCACTTCCCTTATCTTAAGTAGATGAGAATTTAACTAAACTTCCTTCAACATACCCGATCTTCACAGCAACGACAAGAGACCTAAGTTACAGCCAGAAGGACTAAGTTTTATGTGAAATCGTGGGATACTCTCCTTTTTGCTGCAAAAAGTTGCTATGGTATACCCTATCTCTATGAAGGACTAAACTTTAATAAAAAAGACTCCATTTACTGTTAGGTTAGGAAATGGAGTCTTTTTGCTTCAGTCAGCGACGTCTAAGAGTTATCACATTAATGCATCTGCCTCAACGATTTCGATAGCTAGGTTATCCTTTTCCGATAAATCAATTTCATAAGGACTCACTTCTTGTTGGTCCATATCTTTTATAACCCTGATCACAGGCCTACCGGCTGAACCGAAGTTGTATTTCGAAACGATTCCCACTCTTCCATCATTCAACTTTACAGTTAGGCCTTGTGGGTAAATCGCAATACAATTCGTAAACAATTGAACCTGCTTACGATCAAATTGTGTCCCACTTCCGGCAAAAAGGATCTCAAGACCTTTATGCGGTAGCATGGCAGGTCGATAAACCCTCGAACTTGTAACTGCATCAAATACATCGACAACACTTAATATTTTTGCATATTTGTGGATTTGATCCTCTTTTAAACCACGAGGATATCCTAATCCATCCATCCTTTCATGGTGCTGCAAGGCACAATGAGCTACAGGAAGTGGAATTTCATGTACTTTTCGAAGAGTCTCAAACCCCTTTTCACAGTGTAACTTCACTTGCTCGTATTCTTCCTTCGTTAACTTTTCCGGCTTATTTAAAATCTCACGCGGGACGAAAACCTTCCCAAAATCATGTAACATGGCACCTAAACCTATTTCTTCAATGTTCCTAAGTGGCAAACCATTTTCTAATGCCAATTGACACGCATAGATTGATACATTTAAGCTATGATTATATACATAGTTCTCGTGAATCTTTGTGGTTGCCAGTAAATTTAATGTGCGCTGATTTTCACTCAAGTCATTTAAAATATCCTTAAATATTTTTTGGAAACTACGGATGATCCTTCCTGACTTCATCATCCCTTGAATATTTGAGCGATGTGAATCTAATTCGGCAATGGTTTTAAAGCCCTCTGTTATCTTATTAACAGCTTCCCAGCGTAACTCTGCAGGAATAGCTTCAACCACTTCAATTCCTACCGACTCTTCGTCCTCTATATAGATTGTCGTCACATTACATTTCTTTAACTTCTTTATAAACTTTTTTGTCAGTTCAGTACCCTCAGTTAAAAGAACTTTTCCATTTTCATTATAAATAGACTTACCTAATTTAATTCCAGGTTCACATCGATCCAAACTCACTAAACGCATTTTAAAATCCCTTCTTTTGTCATATCTTTTAAAACATCGAATAGGAACTTTAACTTCATTAGTTAGAATAGTACCGGAATAAAAAAAGTCTTTATACCTATTCAAAGCTATATTTTTCGACATAAATCACCATATTCCTGCAATTAACGAGTTTTTTACAGAAATAATAACCTTTCCTTTTCCAGATGGTTAACTTGTACTTGCTTTTACCGACGGAAATGTAGTTGGACACGAATTCGAATATTAAAGTCGCAAATCTAGGGAAAGAGGTAATGTCCTACAAGACTATTCCTTTTTTCCTTAGTTATGGATAGATATACGGATCAAGTGGTAGATCAATTTCTTTCCAGCTGTCCACTTTGATAACCGGGATCAGCCATTCACCCTCTTTTTGCACGTCCAATTTTCCTTTTACTCGAATCCATGAATTTTCTTTGATTCCAAGGCTAGAGCCATCCTCAATGACTATTCCGGCAGCATGGGCATCTGCCACACAATGGGTGACAAGAAACCTCGTAATCACAGTGCGTTTTGAATTGACATGAAAATCATCTTCTAAAATAAACCCATCCAATTCGATCGATTTTCCAATAAAGCCTTCTGGATACGTCGTTATTGAGGTGAGATAGTCTGCAAAGTTCGTGTTATCAAAGTAAAGGGCTGGTTCGTTAATAATTTCAAGAATATCTTTCTCTTGAGGGAACAATTCATGATCTTCAAGGTCACCATGATCATGATAAGTTGAATAGCTGACCCCTCTTTTTTGAGCTTCAGCTGCGCCAAAATCTTTATATGGTAAAAGAAACCCAGTTACTAACGGAAGGATAATAATTCCATAACTTATGAACGTTTGTAGCGAAAAACTCCCTCCATTGTCATCATCATGAGTACAGCCCCAAGGTCCACATTGACTGTGATCATGTTCAGTAGTAGTGAAAATTCGCGGTACTTGAATAAAAAATAAAAACAAAAAGAGCACTGACGCAATTTGACTAAAATAAAGATAATCTGGATTGATAAATCGTCCAATTTCACCGGACTCATGTAAAATAAAAATAAACACTGCAAACAATAATAATACGAAAGCCTTAATTAATTGCCTTAGGTGTATACGTAAAATGTTTACTCCCCCCCTCTTATAGCCATGGATGCACAAATAGTAGAATTCCTAGCACAGTTGTTGTGATAATGATCATTAGCACAATAACAAAACGAATATTAAAAACGGCCATCATCATAATCGTATTTTTCAAATCAAGCATCGGGCCATAAATTAAAAATCCAAGCAAAGATGTTTGTGGAAACAGATGACGGAAGGATGCTGCAATGAATGCATCTGCTTCCGAACATAATGATAGTAAATAGGCAAGTCCCATCATCACAAGAGTGGAAGCCAAAATCCCTTCTCCTAAACCTAGAATCGTTTTCGTTGAAATATATGTTTGCACAAATGCTGCTAACACAGCTCCAACAATTAAAAATTTACCCATAACAAAGAATTCATCGATCGCGTGCTCAAACATCGACTTTATCCGCTTCCCTACAGGTAGTTTGGAACTAGATTGATCGACTGCCAGCCATTCTTTGCTTCTTTTTAGTTGGTTTCTTGAAAATAGGATCGAGATGATACCAGCGATCATAATAGCAATTACTAATCCAAGCCCCATTCGCAATAAGGCGATCTTTACATTTTCACCAAAAGCCATATACGTCGAAAAAATGACAATTGGGTTTATCAAAGGTCCTGTAAGCAGAAAGCCTACCCCTGCAAATATGGGGACTCCCTTGGCCACTAAACGGCGTACAATCGGAACAATTCCGCATTCACAAGCCGGAAATAAGGCCCCTACTAAGCAACTCATGATCACAGCTTGAAACTTATTTTTGGGAATTAACCTTTTTACATGCTCATCTGTTACAAAGACTTGAATAATGCCCGCAATAAAAACGCCAATTAACACAAACGGAATCGCTTCAATCAAAATGCTGAGAAAAACCATATTAAAGCTTAGTAACGAATCATGTATGTGAAAAGATGTTATTGTAAATTGGTTATGAAAAAAAATGACAAGAGCCGCAATGGCTAAAAGGAAAAATCCTATCAGTTCAACTAAACGATAGTTCATTTGCATAACATATTGCCTCCAATTTTTCTTTCGTTTGCGATGTGCATACAAGGAACATCCAGTGCACAAAGCAAAATGATTGCGATTTAAAAGTGTTATTTTGTCCAAAGAAAAACCGTTAAGATCTGGATAAAATCTTAACGCTTTTTCAAAGTTAAAATGCTTTTGTCTTTTGAATAACACGCTGCCAATCCTTCAAAATTTCTTCCTTTTGGAGATCAATTCCAATTAAAACTAAATAATGTTCACCAGTGTAGTCTGTGCGCTCCCAACTCAGTCGTTTCATCACTTGCTGAATGAGATATGTACCATCGTCGAGTAAAACGTAGCCTTTGGCTCGAAGTAAATTAGACTTCCATTTTTTTAGAAACGTCTCAATATCCCTTTTGGTCGTCATTGATAAAAGTGGTAGTGAAATACTGTTTATACGCGAGTGTGAATGGTGGTTTGTATGATGATTGCTCTCCTGTTTAGTCCCTTTAATTTTAACTGTAACCCGATTCGCGTTCGAAAACGTAAAGAGCTTCGTCACATCAATGTTACTATAGTTCACATACGAGATCGTAGCTGCTGGATTATACTTCACTAGTAGTTTATTGATTTTTGATCTAATGCCTTCTGACACTAAGTCGACTTTATTAACAATCTGCATATCAGCTACTTCAATTTGCCTTCTCGTCGTTCGTACCAGCTCACGGTCAGATTCAAACATACTGTTATAAGAAAGGATATGCTCTGCATCAATGAGTGTAATGACTTTTTCAAGATAAACCCGATGTAATAATTCCGGTTCAGTTAATGAATCAGCAACTTCCTCAGGATTTGCGACACCTGTAAGCTCTATAAAAATAACGTCCGGTTCTAATGTAAGAAGTTTCTCAATCGATTGTGTAACTTCGCTTTTTTTGTTACAGCAAATGCACCCATCGAGCAGCTTTTCAATGATTTGATTTTTACTAGAAACACTTTTTCCATCGGTATCCGTTTCTCCCATTTCATTCATAAGTACAGCAGCTGTAAGTTTTTTTTGTAAACACTCATCAAGAAAACGTTTCAATAAGGTTGTTTTCCCACTTCCTAAAAATCCAGTTAATATAAACACAGGTACCTTTTTCATTTTTGAAACCTCCTTTTTTTACACAATTATAAGTATTAAGAATAAACCGTAATTATTCCTATTTATCTTTTATTGGATAAGATAACAGCCCAAAATCACACTAATGTTTTTTCCATACACAAAGAAATCACCATACCCACTTTAATAAATGGCTATGGTGATCTCTTTGACGATTATGGGCTTTTCACTAATCGAAAGTTTAAAATAAGAGGCTGAGACAAAAGGTAAAAACCAACCTTTTGTCCCATCTCTACGATATATTATTAAGCTTCAATAAATGCTGGAAGTTCATCAATAAACGTTGACCAATCCATGTTCATTTCTTCATCAGTAAGCAAACATCGATCAAGTGACTCTTCCACCTCTTGACGGTTCATCTCCAGACCAATCATTGCAATTTCAGTCATGCGGTCTCCATACGTTTTGTCCCACCTTTTAAGTAATTCAGGATCTTCTTGTAGTATTCGTGCTTTTTCTTCTTCAGGGTGTACAGCCACCCACTCTCCTGCACCTTGAATCATTAATGAAGGACCTGCTTGAGAAAGTAAACCGGCCATATGATTACGTGAAGCTAACCAAAAAAATCCTTTGGCACGAACGACATCAACTGGCCAATCTTCTAGCCATTTTTTCCATCTTTCCGGATGAAAGGGACGGTTTCTTTGATATACAAAAGAGGAAATACCATATTCCTCTGTTTCAGGTGTATGCTCCTGATTTAACTCCTTAATCCAGCCCGCACCTTGACTTGCTTTTTCAAAATCGAACAGGCCTGTATGTAAAACAGCATCTAATGGTACCTTTGAGAACGAGCTTGTTAGTATATTTGCATCCGGGTTTAACTTTTGTAAAATAGCTAATAATTCTGCCGTATCCTCATCATCTAGCAAATCAGTTTTATTAAGAATAATCACATTAGCAAATTCGATTTGATCGATTAATAGATCAACGACTTCTCTTTGATCGGTTTCATCAGTCGCTTGCTTTCGCTCCAGCAACGTTTCTCCAGATGAAAAGTCATGCCAAAAGCGATTACCATCGACGACGGTAACCATCGTATCGAGCTTACAAATTTCTGTTAAATGAATATCAAGCTCCTCATCGATATATGTAAACGTTTGAGCTACCGGAATCGGTTCGGAAATACCGGTCGATTCAATCACGATATAATCAATATCACCTGCCTTGACTAACTTTTCTACTTCGATCATTAGATCTTCACGCAACGTACAGCAAATACAACCATTTTGAAGCTCCACCATTTTTTCGTCTGTGCGTGAAAAGCCACCTTGCTTAATCATCGTCGCATCGATATTCACTTCACTCATATCATTGACAATGACAGCAATTCTCTTGTTCTCTCTATTCGCTAAAATATGATTTAATAAAGTCGTTTTTCCTGACCCTAAATATCCACTTAAAACTGTAACTGGAACCTTATTTTCCACAGGTTTCACATCCCTTTATCTCTAATAGTTGATTACATTCGATGTTGATAACCAACATCGTTTTACTACTGGTTTAGTACGATTTTTCTTGCAGCAATCCTGGCCCCCGAAATATTTCTAGAAACCGGACCTACCTCTAGTTCAGCTAGTGGGCCTGACACATATAAATGTCGGCACCATTCTAACGATTCACTAACAATTGGAAATCCACATTTGGCACATTGTAAGTTTTGTTCAGTTATTAGTTTTTGAAGCCATTGTTGCCCTTGTGGTACGGCTTGAAATCCCGTTGCTAAAAGGATGGTGTTTGTACTCATACTCTTGTTATTGTTTTTCAGGTTCAATTCAATCTCATTTCGATTTGCAGTAGCTGAGCTGATTTCGTCGGTAATAATCGTTAGTTTTCCTTCTCTTTCTAGCTTACGTAACTTACGATGTTGTTCTTTTGGAATCGAGCCTTTGTTTCTCGCTTGTTGAATCATTTTTCTTCTTTCATCATAATCTTTGATCATTTTAAACGATTGGAGATGCTTTGGTCCTAACCAGCCTGGGTGACTGTCAAAGGCATGCACCCGGAACTCATGACGTTTTATAAGTGTCACTTTACCAGGAAACAACGCACTTAGTGTAATGGAAACATGCGCTGCAGTGATGCCACCTCCTACGACTGTGATCGGTGGGGCCTGTTGCTTGAGGTCAGCGAGTCTTTCATTAAAAATATGATGGACCTGGTCTGGAACTTTCTTTTTTATACGTTCAGCCCACTCAGGAATATTTTGTTCACTCGTATTGAAGGCGATGACGATATTTTTTCCAAAAAATGATTGAGACTTGCTAGTTTCGACTCTCCATCCCTCTTGATGCTTCGTTACATCAGTGACCATTCCCTTACACCATGCTTGATCGACACCCACTTCTTTTAACACCCTTTCACAATGTTCATTAAACAGTTGTAATGACGGGCGCATATAATAGCCATAAAATCCTTTTTCCTTTATTGGCTTCCCGTATTTCTCTAAGCTAAAAGGGTTTATGTCAATATGATGAACTGAAGGTGAGCGTAAGTACTCCATTCCAATCAAACTTGTATTCCGTTTCCAATGAAAGAGTGGTTCATCATTTGGATCAATGATAAGTAGCTTATCAACATCGGCTTTCCCGCTTTTGATTAAAAAAGTAGCTACAGTACAGCCATGAATTCCTCCACCAATAATTATCCAATCGTACAAATCTTCATTTCTCCTTTTAATCGTAATAATTACTATTTATATTATATACTCTTCTGACAAATTAAAATCATACGTGGGGACCTTTGAGAATCAAATGGGCTTGCATCATAGTCTCCAATTTTGTTTTTGATAACAAAACCGTAAGAAGTTAACATAGAAACCATTTTATCTAAATCGTACAATTTTATTTTCTCTTCATACTTCTTTTCTTCTTTTTTAGACTTTAGAATAATCGATTTATTCACATATCCTTCTTGAATTTTTCGGTACTGAATGAGTTCCATCGAGCCCACTTCTTCTTTTGAAAAAGGAATCAGATTATTTTTAAGAAAGGTAGGGTTTAGATAATCGATAATAAAGTGACCTCTACTTTTTAAAGCACGGTTTATCCCTTGGATTACTTTTTCATTTTCTTCATCTTTCTCAAAATAGCCGAAGCTTGTAAACATATTTACGACTAAATCCATTTCTTCATTGAAAGGTGTATTTCTCATATCACACCTCATGTATTGAATCGGCATATTTAATGAGAGACGAATAGCCTCTTGTAACAGTGGTGCAGAAAGATCTACTCCGGTCACTCTCCAGCCCTGCTCTGCTAGGTAGCGAGAATGTCTTCCGTAGCCACAACACAAATCTAGTACTGACTTATTTCCTTTCGATGATAGTAATGGAAGTAGGTTTTTTAGTTCATTTCCCTCTTTACCATTTCGGTGTTGATAAATTTTTATGTAGTCAGTCTGAAAATGCTCTTCATACCATGTACTCATGTAATTGCTACCCCCTAGTTCGACTAATAACAGGAATGATTACGATTTATAGGGTAAAAATTTTTATAGCCTTTTTGATACTTTCTTTACATTTCCTCGTTTTTGTGCACTCCTAGAATCGTTTCTTCAGAAGGGACAAAACATTCTCCATTATAGGAATGACTAACCTTGTCTTTTATATAACTGCCTTTTAGTAATGAATCAATCAACCGAGGTGCATCCCTACCTGACATCTCCTTATACCAATGACCATCGGGATAGGTAATTAGGACACATTTATCTTGACACCTGCCATTGCACAGAGTTCTTGATGTATGTATGATATGATCTAACCCCTTGGCCATAATTTCATTTCTAACGGATTGGGTTAATTCTTCCGCACCTGCTTTATTGCAGCTACCTCCATTGCAAATAAGGATGTGATGTTTAGTAGTCGTTAAATTCCATGTAGCCATTTACCTGCCTCCTCGTTTCAATTATGTTATAGTAAGAACTTTGTTGAAGAACTATAAATAACATGGACTACTTGCCAATTCCGATATTTTGCATTTCAAATAATTCTTTTTCAATCTTACTTCGTTCTAATTCATCATCTCCTATGAAAACGAGAATAGGTTCATAATGCTTCTCACATCGTTCAAACATTGGTTCACCATAAGAATAATTAAATAGAAATATTCCTGGTGTCTCCTTTAGTTGAATAAATCCTTTGGCACGAAAGAGATGCCTGTTCATTTTCTTTAAAAGTTGAACGAATTGAACTCTATCTATTGGACGATCCATAGGAACTGTAATCGTTCTTAGATGTAAATGTTTGTGGATATGGGAGTCATCATGAACCTCTTGTGGTAAAAAACGGTTAGTGCTTCGGTTTTCTGAAGAATATAGCATTGATGGGTCAATGTTTGCATACATCACTGGAAGTATCCGTGCCCATTGATTGACCTCCTGAACGTTCTTCTTTACCATCTCTATTACTGACTCGTTCACCTGATCTGTTTTATTGATGAGTACGAGATCAGCATACTCCGCTTGTTTTTTCATAAGCTTTCTTAATTTTATGCTCATTTTACCCTCATGCCACTGGATAGCATTTATAACTGTAATCACAGCTTTTATCTCAACTTTTCCTGCTAGTAGAGGATGAGTACATGCATCTATCACCTCTAATGGATGAGCTACACCTGTTGCTTCGATATAGATAGCATCTAAATCATGTTCTTCTAGGAGTGATGTAAGTTGTAAACTTAACTCACCTTGAATCGTACAGCAAATACACCCATTTAACATTTCTTTTAGAGGAGTGTCGTTAGGTATGATCGATGAATCTACACTCACCTCACCTAATTCATTCATTAATACCCCGATTTTCCTTTCATTTCGTTTTTCAACTTGAAGCAACTGCTTCAACAAGGTGCTTTTTCCACTTCCTAAAAAACCACTTAATATAAAAATATCTACCGCTCTCTGCCTCATTTACATCCTTCCCTACTTCTATATGTCTTTTCTAATTTCTCGTATCACATGTGATAGTTCCGGAATAATCAATTTACTCATCGCCAATTTTACAGCACCACTTGAGCCTGGCATAGCAAATACAGCGGTATGATCAATAACCCCTGCAATAGCACGACTTAAAATAGCTGCAGAACCTATATCTTCAGTAAAACTAAGCATTCTAAACAATTCTCCGAAACCGACGATTTCTTTGTCTAATTGGGCCTGGATCGTCTCAATAGTAACGTCTCGAACTGCTATACCAGTACCACCATTTAACAATATTGCATCAATCTCTGGTGAATGAATTCCTTTGATAAGGGCTTCGTTAATCTTTTCTTTATCGTCTGAAACAATTTCATAATCAGCGGTTAAATGCCCACCGTTAGTTAAAAATTCTCGAATCAATAAACCGCTTTTATCTGTTTCTTTTGTACGGGTATCACTGACAGTTATAATTTTACATCTGATTTCTTTGGGCGCTTCTTTTTTATGCTCGAATACACTCAAGTTTCATTCTCCTTTAACAAATTTATTGATCTCGATAATTACCTTCTAAAAAACTGTTTGATTACTATACTATGTAATCATTGATGATTGACAGTTTGTAAATCGTAATCATTACTATCTATATTTTATAGTAAGTGATTTAATTTATTGGGTCAACCTAAAGTTCCTAATAAATTTAATACCATCAAAAAAGCCCCCTATAGGTAAAAATCTCTACATAAAAAACGACCTATCCCTCGTGAGATCGAGAAATAGGTCGTTGTATATGCGCAGTATGTATACTTTTTAAAATATTTATGTTTATGTATGGTGGAGCATAGCGGGATCGAACCGCTGACCTCTACACTGCCAGTGTAGCGCTCTCCCAGCTGAGCTAATGCCCCGTAGTAATAATGAAGTTTTGTCAAAGAAGGTCCCTGTTTCTTCCTCTACTCGTCACTCTAGGTCGTCTATGCGTCGAAACAACTCGTCGCAGCTTTACTCGTATGAGCTAATGCCCCGTAGTATTAACTAAAAAGGACGCCAAGAAGGTACCAGCCTGCACCGGCGATTAATCCGACTACTAATGCCCCTAGCACTTGTTCCTTCATCAGTTTTTTATGCTTCGTAAAGTCAAAAATGACCCAGCCAACAAAGACTGTAAAGGCAAATACGATTGATTCAACCATTAAGTCGGTCCTCCATGCGTTTCTTCCCTGTTATCTTATCAAAAAAGTGTGGATAAAGACAAGTATTTTGTAACATTTCCGCCCGAGAATCTGCTCGAAGCTATGATACACTAAAAGATAGTTAAAATTGCCATCACCTTGTAACGTTCCTAAGCCTTGACTCGTCTATTTTTAGAAAAGCAAAGATCATGTAGCTTTTTTTAAAAGGAGAGGATAATGATGAAGAAGTTAAGTGTACTAACGCTTGCGGCATTTGTAGCATCAGCTGGTGTCGCTCACGGGTCAGCACTCGCACAAACAGTAGAATTACCCTCACAAGCCGAAGCCGAGCCAGAAGACGCTGACCAGCTTGAAGCAAGCATTTACTTGAAAAACACAGGTGTGATTTCAGAGGTGAGAGAAGATGATGACTCAACCTCGCTAGTTATCGAAGGTCCAGAGGAAGATTCGATCATGATTTTCCCAATGACAGATGATGCGCTTATCTTTGATAGTCGCACAACCGAACAAGTAAACAAAGACGAGCTCACGGAAGGACAAACGATTACAGGCTACTATGATAAGGATACGGCACATATCATGATTTATCCACCAACGATCGCACCTGAGATTGTAATTATTGAGGATGAGCAAGAAGGCAGCCAAGTAAAGGTGTCCAAGTTCGATGAAAACCTCGTTAGCCTAGACAATCAATTAGCGCTCACGATTAATGAAGAAACGATTCTTGTTAATGAAAATGGTGCAGCCATCACAGAGGAAGACTTGTCTGGGAAAGAATTAATTGTTTTCTATACAATCGCGACAAAGAGCATCCCAGCGCAAACAACACCACAAAAAATTGTCGCCCTTGATCATACCGACAAGAAACAGGAGGAAGTGGAACGGCTCATTGAAAATGACAATTATTATAAAAATGACACAAAAATGATTCCAATTCGTTCCATTGCCCAATCGCTTGGTTTTACAGTCGGCTGGGATCAAGAGACACGTTCAGTCACGGTCCAAAAGCAGAACCTTTCGATCCAAATCTCAAATGGTGACACGGCCTACAGCTATAACCGCAGCCTTCGGGAGTTCCCTGTTGCCCCTGAGATTCAAGACGGTAAGACATATGTACCTGAAGACATTGTTGAGTTACTTATCAATGACTAGGCTGGCACAAAAGGTTGTTTTTTTACCTTTTGTGCTAGCCTAGTAGCAATGAGCGTGATATTGGCAATGGCTTCACACGCCACATGTCCGTTGTGAGAAACCCACTCACATCAAGCTTTTAAAGAGGGTGGCGGTTACGCACATTGCTAAGAGTTGGGACAAAAGGTAAAAACCAACCTTTTGCCCCAACTCTTCATGTTAATAGTGTATCTTCGAGCTCTTGGACAAGCGTTTTTCCTGTCATAATGTATTCATTAGGGAAGACAGCGTCTTTATTCCGTGGCTCTTGGAATTGGTTCATAAATGAATTGTAATCCATAATACGATCGTCGAGTTCCGACTTGTATTCATGGGCTAATAAAAATGGGCGTCCAAGTTGAACGATCACCCCTTTTTCACCGACTTCTCCTTTTACAGCATAGAACGGTATACGTAAAAACAAATAGCTCCCATTGTCATCAATTTTATAATCAAATGTTCCATGATCATAATCCCAGTTGCCGCCAATATCATAACCTAGTGGCTTTAGCTTCTTTTCTAAATGATGCAATGAAAATTGCTGTTGCTCTATATTTGAAGGCATTTCAATCATCGATCTTTCTCCTTTCAACCAGTTCAGGTTCTCTACCTTTACTTTGCCCAACATCGCTAAAACTACGCATAAAAAAAAGAGTGCCTAAATGGCTGGTTGCTACCATTTAAGACACCCTTATTTTCTGTTCAAACAAGGGAGGGCCCCTCCCTCATTTGAACTCTTATAATCGTTTTTCTAACTTCGCTTTTTCCTCTTCAAATCCTGGTTTACCTAGAAGGGCGAACATGTTTTTCTTATATGCTTCCACCCCAGGCTGATCGAAAGGATTTACGCCTAGTAAATAGCCGCTAATCGCACACGCTTTTTCAAAGAAATAAACCATGTAACCGAAATGATATTCATTTAGCTCCGGAAGCTTAACGATTAAATTCGGCACACCACCATCTGTATGCGCGAGCATCGTGCCTTCAAATGCCTTTTTATTAACAAAGTCCATCGTTTCACCAGCTAAATAGTTTAACCCGTCAAGGTCATCATCAAACGCTTCAATTTTGATTTCTTCACGAACACGTTCAACATGAAGAATTGTCTCAAATAGCTGGCGACGTCCGTCTTGGACGTATTGTCCCATCGAATGAAGGTCAGTTGTGAAATCAACAGATCCTGGGAAAATCCCTTTTCCATCCTTCCCTTCACTTTCACCATATAGTTGCTTCCACCATTCAGATACGTAGTGAAGCGCTGGCTCATAATTGACCATCAGTTCAATACTTTTGCCTTTGTTATATAGAGCATTACGAACGGCTGCATATTGGTACGCTGCATTTTCACTTAATGCAGGATTATCAAAATCCTTCTCGGCAGCCGCTGCACCGTTCATCATTTCTTCGATGTTTAAGCCACTAACAGCAATTGGTAGTAAACCTACTGCAGTTAAGACTGAAAAACGTCCACCAACATCATCAGGAATCACGAATGACTCGTAGCCTTCAGCATTGGCTAGCGTTTTTAATGCGCCTTTTTCTTTATCAGTTGTTGCATAAATTCGGTTACGCGCTTCCTCTTTGCCGTACTTTTTCTCTAAGTACTCGCGGAAAATTCGGAAAGCAATCGCTGGTTCTGTCGTTGTCCCTGATTTTGAGATCACATTGACGGAGACATCTTTTCCTTCAAGTAACGCGAATAAATCTTTAATGTATGTAGAACTGATGTTTTGACCAACAAAGAACACTTGCGGTGTTTTACGCTCCTCTTTTGAAAGCGTATTGTAAAACGAATGCGTTAACGCTTCAATCGCCGCACGTGCGCCAAGGTATGACCCTCCGATACCGATGACAAGTAATACATCAGAGTCTGATTTAATTTTTTCAGCCGCTTGTTGAATGCGGGCAAATTCCTCTTTATCGTAATTCGACGGAAGGTGTAGCCACCCTAAAAAGTCGTTGCCAGCACCTGTTTGATTATGTAGCGACTCATGCGCTGTTTTTACAGCGTCTGTTAAGTATTCAACCTCGTGTGTATTTACAAATTCCAATGCCTTTGAATAGTCAAACTGTAATTTTTCAGTCATTGCTTTCCTCCTATAACTTTAAAATAAAACCATCCTTTTACACTTTAGTAAATCTAAAATAAAAACTCAATAACCATTCTATATGTAAGCGTGTCCAATTTTAGTACAGTTTATCAGTTACGATTTTCGTCACTTTTAGACCATTTTGTAGATGCATTGGTTAGTGACATATGAATGAGTTCAGACTCTTCACAAAAAAAAGTGCCTTAAAGGGGGAATGTTCTTTAAGGCACTCGCAAAGGTATTATCTTGAGTTTTTCAGAATCGTTAGCACATCTTCTTTATCAAGCTTTTTAAAGTTTCCAAACGGGCCATTAGCACAAGCTTTATCAGCAATCACTTCAAACTGGCTGTCATCGATGTCATAATCAGCTAATCGCGATGGTGCTCCAAGGCTCTTCCAAAATTGCTCTAATCGCTCAATCCCTTCAAGTGCAACCTCACGATCCGATTTTCCATTAGGATCAACGCCAAAAACACGAACAGCTAACTGAACATGGCGTTCAATTTTTGTATCTAGTGAATAACGGAGCCATTGCGGAAAGAGAATCGCTAAACCACCTGCGTGTGGGATGTCATAGACCGCTGAGACAGCGTGTTCGAGATTGTGAGTCCCCCAATCGCCTCGTGCTCCCATTTGCGTAATTCCGTTAAGAGCCATCGTTCCACAATATAAAATCGTCTCTCGATGCTCATAATTTTCGAGATCTTCCATCAACTGTGGAGCCGTTTCAATGACCGTTGTCAGGATTGATTCACAAATTCGGTCTTGTAATGGGACATTCTCTGCTTTTCGGAAGTACGCTTCTAGCACGTGTGTCATCATATCGACGATGCCGTAAACGGTTTGATCCTCTGGTACTGAGTACGTATAAACGGGATCTAAAATTGAAAATGTTGGGAAATTAAATGGAGATCCCCAACCTACCTTTTCTTTTGTATCCCAATTTGTAATCACAGATCCTGCATTCATTTCTGAACCCGTCGCCGCAAGTGTCAGCACCGTTCCTAACGGTAATGCTGCTGCCGGCTGCTCCTTTTTCGTAATGATATCCCAAACATCACCATCATATTTTGCACCAACAGCGATCGCTTTCGTACAGTCAATCACACTTCCGCCACCAACGGCAAGAAGGACGTCAATGTTTTCATTTTTACAAATCTCCACGCCTTTATGTACAGTTGAGAGACGTGGGTTCGGTTCTACCCCGGATAGTTCAAAGACACGTGCATCGATTGCCTCAAGTTGAGCGATCACCTGGTCATAAACTCCATTTCGCTTAATACTGCCACCACCGTAGACGACAAGTACATTCTTCCCTAATTGTTCGATTTCTCCACCGAGCTTGTCGATCTGACCTTTTCCAAAGATCAATCTTGTCGGATTGTTATAAATAAACTCATCCATCTGCATTCACTCCTTTAGGGCATTTCCCTTATTATCACTTACTAAAAAACGGCTTGTAAAGCAAACCGTCCCGTGATTTACCTAATCTTACCCATCTTGAAAGCGAATAAATCAATCTTCGCTTCCACACCTTAATAGTACGCCATTTCATAAATAACATTCTTAAAAAGGAGGTGTTACACATGAGTGGTATACAACGCTTTGCGCTTTTACTTGCAATCATCGGCGCGATCAACTGGGGACTTATTGGCTTTTTCCGCTTTGACCTTGTCGCTGCAATTTTCGGTGGACAAGCAGCTGGATTTTCGCGCTTCATCTATGCGTTAGTCGGACTGGCAGGGCTTTATTGCATTTCGCTCCTCTTTAAACCTAGCGAAGAGTTTGCACGCGAACCTGAAACTGAGCGCTAATGAAAAAGCAATACGTGTATAATAAAAACGAGGTAGCCATGACTGACTACCTCGTTTTTATGTCCGATCTTACTCGTTATTTTTTAGCACGTTTGTTTAGATCTGCTTGGATCTCATTTGATTGCTTTAACCACTCTTTAAGTTTATCTTCAAGTGTGTTAAAACCTTGGCTCTTCGATTGCTCTTGACGCTTTCCGCCACCAGCAGGTTTTCTTTGTTGTTTTGGGCGCTCTTTGCGCTCTGGAGCTTCTTGTGTTGCACGGATTGATAATGAAATCTTACCTGATTCTTCATCTACAGATAGGATTTTCACTTTCACTTCATCCCCAACAGAAAGAATTTCATTAATATCTTTTACATATCCATGAGCAACTTCAGAAATATGAACAAGCCCTTGTTTTTTTTCATCCAAAGCTACGAAAGCACCAAATGGCTTGACGCCTGTAACTTTCCCTTCAACAATACTACCAACTTCGTAATTTTCCGCCATTAAAAACATCTCCTAACTATTTTTTAACCTGTTAAGTTTAACATAGGTTTGAAAAGAAAGCAAAAGTACAAATCATTGTCAAACAATTGACTTTGTATTTATTATAAGTAATAATTGAATGCTATATTATAATATTATACTACACAGAATAGAGAGGTCATATCAAAATGAAGAAAAGAGAACAATGGACGTCTAAAATTGGATTTATTTTAGCCGCTGCCGGTTCAGCCATCGGGCTAGGCGCAATCTGGAAGCTCCCATATGTCGCTGGCACAAATGGTGGTGGGGCTTTCTTTCTTATTTTCCTATTATTTACACTCTTGATTGCGATGCCATTATTATTAGCTGAATTTATTCTCGGGCGTAGCACTCAAAAAGAAGCGGTCTCAGCCTACCGTCAGGTTTCTCCAGGAACAAAGTGGCATTGGATTGGACGACTCGGGGTCATTACATCCTTTTTATTACTATCCTTTTATAGTGTTGTTGGTGGATGGATACTCATTTACCTATTTCGCAGTATTACCGGTGGTCTTGCCTCATTAGAAGCTGACCAGTACGGACCGTTGTTTAACAACGTCATTGCGAACCCAGTGGAAGCATTAATCGCTCATTTTATCTTTATGATTCTTACGATTTGGGTTGTTCAAGGCGGGATCCAAAAAGGGATTGAGCGTGCAAGTAAATATATGATGCCTGCACTATTTATTTTATTTCTGATCATTGTTATTCGCTCATTATCATTAGATGGTGCATGGGAAGGAGTAACCTTCTTTTTACAACCAGATTTGTCAGAAATTACATCTGAAACGATTTTATTTGCGATGGGACAATCCTTTTTCTCTTTAAGTCTTGGTGTATCGATTATGGTTACGTACAGTTCATATTTACCTAAAGAGGAAAGCTTGCCACGCTCAGTCGGATCTGTTGTTGGTTTGAGCTTGTTTATCTCATTATTAGCGGGTCTTGCGATTTTCCCTGCTGTATTTGCATTTGGATTCGAGCCTAGCGAAGGCCCAGGGTTAATTTTCGCTGTTCTTCCAGCTGTGTTTTCACAAATGGCATTCGGCTCTGTCTTTTTCACATTATTTATCGCGTTACTACTATTTGCAACATTAACATCAGCGTTTTCATTGCTTGAAATCATCGTTGCATCGATTACGAAAAATGACCAAGAGAAGCGTAAGAAAGCCGCTTGGTCAGCTGGTCTACTCATCTTTGTGATGGGGATTCCATCCGCACTATCTTTCGGCGTCATGAATGACTTTTTAATCTTTGGTTTACCATTCTTTGATGCTGTTGATTTCCTAGTAAGTAACATTTTATTACCAATTGGTGCCTTATTAATTTCAATCTTTGTACCATTGAAAATTCCAAAGGATGTCCTTTGGAAGGAGATGTCACAAGGAACAAACATTGCAAAGAAATGGTTTGCGATTTGGCTGTTTTTAATTCGCTATCTTGCACCAGTCGCGATTGCGATCGTATTCTTAAATGTTATCGGCGTGATTTAAAGCCATATATAAAGAAGTCCCCAGTTCGTCTTTGGAACTGGGGATTTTTTTGTTTCTTTATGATCTGTTCTTATAGGCTTATCGCTTTTGCCTAGGTGTTGATTCCTTGTCCGCTAACGCCCCGCGTGTATATTCCTTTTCAGTGATCGTAAACTGAAGAGCCTTTTCGAACTTTTTAATAATAAATTGTTCTTTCGGTGTCGCAATCGAAATGACGGTACCACTTTTACCAATACGACCTGTACGCCCCGCACGGTGTAAATACGCGTCCGCATCAACCGGGAGATGCAAGTTAATGATATGAGTAATATCATCGACATCAAGGCCACGAGCGGCAAGGTCCGTCGCGACGATGATGTTCAGCTTACCCTCTTGAAAGTCTTTAATCGTTTTTGCACGTTCTGTTTTGTGACTGTCGCCAGAAAGCGAATCGGCTTTGATCCCCTTATAACGTAGCTTCTCTGTCACCTCATTGGCTTTATCAAGATGATTGACAAAAACGATGCCTCGTTCAACCTCGAGTGTCCGAATCAGTCGTCTAACGAGATCGACACGTTCACGTTCTTCACATGTAAGGTAATAGTGATCAACCTTTTCTGCTTCAATCAAACCACCCTTACTTTCCAAATAAACAGGTGTGAGCGCATGCTGACGAACGAGCTCAGAAAAGTCTTCCGTAATCGTTGCTGATACGAAGATGAATTGGGCTTGTCTCCCGACTCGTTTGGCAATTTCTTCAAAGTCATTCCATGTTGGCTTCTCATTTAACATCCGATCTGCTTCATCAACGGCTAACGTCTTCACTTGGTGAAGTTTAAGCTTTTTCTTTTCTGCTAACTCCACGATACGCCCCGGGGTGCCGACAACGACGTGCGGCTTCTGCTTTTTTAATTTTTCGAGCTGGCGCTTAATATTTGCGCTTCCGATAAATGCTGAAGCTTTGACCTCTGTTCCTTGGATGAGGCTTGTGACCACATCATAGATTTGCATGGCGAGTTCATGCGTAGGTGCTAAAATTAACGCTTGTAAATCATTATTTGTCGGATCAACCTTCGTTAACATCGGCAATAAGAAGGCGAAGGTTTTCCCTGTCCCTGTTTGCGAGCGGGCAATCACATCTTGATCATCTAAAAGCTCTGGAATCATTTGTGATTGAATATCGGTCGGTTCCGTTATGTTCATGTCTGCTAAGGCTTTCGTTAGAAATGGTGCTAACTGAAAATCACTGAATTGTTTATCCATGCTGCATTGCCCCTTTTGTAACTTCTCTTTTGTATGAAAATCATACCATATCGCTCTTTGAAAACCAAAGTAGGCGCTAATCGAAAGACGACTTGCCTAAAAAACTAAAAATTTTTTTAAATAATATGTATAAAATCAGTCGTCCCGGGAATAATGCTAGTATCGATGTAAGTATTCCCCCTAATGTAAAAAGGGCTGCCAGATCACATGGCAGCCCCATTTTTTTATTTAATAAAACGTCCGATCCGCTCAACTGCTTGTTCAAGGTTCTCCATCGATGTGGCATATGAACAACGAATATGACCTTCACCGCCCTCACCAAACACATTACCAGGTACGACCGCAACACGTTCTGTCATGAGCAATTTTTCAGCAAAATCGTCACTGCTTAACCCTGTCTCTTTAATCGATGGGAATGCATAAAAAGCCCCACCTGGCGTATGACATGGCAAGCCAATCTCAGCAAACGACTTGACGACAAAATTACGACGTTGACGATAGCTATCGACCATCTTATTAACATCATCTAAACCATTTCGTAACGCTTCAAGCGCCCCATGCTGCGCAAGTGTTGACGCACACATCATCGTATACTGGTGAATTTTTAACATCGCACGAACAATATCTTCAGGTCCAGTCACAAAACCGAGACGCCAGCCAGTCATCGCGAAGGCTTTTGAAAAACCTGAAATCAAAATTGTTCGCTCACGCATATCTGGTAGTCGTGAAAAGCTATAATGCTCCCCGTCATACGTTAGTTCTGCATAAATTTCATCAGAGAGAACCAGTAAGTCATGCTTTTTAATCACAGTAGCAATCGCTTGGAGCTCTTCTTTTGTCATCACCGCACCTGTTGGATTGTTCGGAAAGCTGAGCATAATTGCCTTCGTTTTATCAGTAATGACCGCTTCAATTTGCTCTGGTGTTAATTTAAAATCGTCCTCTTTGCGGGTGCCAACAGACACTGGGATTCCACCTGCTAAAGAAACGATCGGCGCATAAGATACGAACGTCGGCTCAACGACAATCACCTCATCACCGGGATCAACAATCGCTCGGACCGCAACGTCTAAGCCTTCACTCGCCCCAACCGTAACAAGGACCTCATGTTCCGGGTCATAGGCCGTCTGAAAACGGTTATATAAATATTTCGAGATCTCTTCGCGTAATTCAATCAAACCAGCATTTGCTGTATACGCGGTAAAACCACGTTCCATTGAGGAGATACTCGCTTCACGAACATTCCAAGGTGTGACAAAATCTGGCTCACCGACGCCAAGTGAAATGATGTTATCCATTTTCGAAGCTAAATCAAAAAATTTACGAATCCCTGACGGCTGGATGCGTTGGACAGCTTCAGATAATCGGTTGTTCGTTTGTACTGATTGTTTCATTACGGTGTCACCACAATTCTTTGATCATCTTCGCCTTCTTCAAACACAACGCCGTCATGCTTGTATTTTTTCAGCTGGAAATGCGTTGTTGTCGAAATGACCGAATCAAGTGCTGACAGCTTCTCCGATACAAAACGAGCAATTTCCTGCATTGTCTTCCCTTCAATGACGACAGATAAATCATACGCACCAGACATTAAGTAAAGTGCTTTTACTTGTGGAAAACGATAAATTCGCTCCGCCACTTCATCAAAGCCTACCCCTCGTTGTGGTGTGACTTTAACATCGATCATTGCTGTGACTCCCTCGTGATCATAAACCTTACTCCAGTCGATCACCGCAGAATAGCTCAGAATCACTTTTTTATCTTCGAGTTTTTTTAAAATTTGTTTTACTTCATCTTCAGTTAAATCAACCATTTTAGCTAGCGTTGATAATGAGACTCTCCCATTCTCTTCAATGATATGTAGGATTTCTATGTCTTTACTCTCCATCTTCATCTGTTACTCCTTTCATGCCTTATCTCCACATACGTATCAACATATGCTTACAGCTGTTTTGTCTATAATATCATATCTACCCGTATAACTGCTTCTGCTTTTCAAAAATTCTGAAACGATTTTCTATTACCTATCCAACGAAAATATTCGAACAGCATATATAGTATCTGTACGTAAGCCAAAAATTATCAAATAACCCTACAAACAACATGTCAAAGGTTTTTAGGGGGTAGTTGGTTAGTTGGTTAGTTGGTTAGGTATTAGTTGGTTAGTTGGTTAGTTGGTTAGGTATTAGTTGGTTAGTTAGTTAGATATTAGTTGGTTAGGGGGTAGGCGGTGATGACTGATATTACCGAATATAAAGCTACTCCACTTTCACGAATCCATCTATGCTTTGGGACGGGCACCATGCGGGCACCTTTTCATTAAAAAATACTCTCATCGTTCGTAACCACACCAAAAAGATAGTTACTACCCACAGATAGCAAGACCCCAAACGATGTCAATCGGTTTGCGGCGACGATAGTCGACGTAGTGGGAACAATGCAGAATGCAGTGAAAGCCTGTTCTTGGCTTTCAAAAGCATTCGTAATTGGTTCCACGTCTAGGGTCGAGCGGATCCACCTCACCATACGGACCTATCCAAACTCATGCGGGCACTCTTACCGTACATTATCCTTTACACCATTCGTAATTAAACTAAAAAAAGTTAGTTGCATCCTATAGATAGCGAGACCCCAAACGGTGTGAATCGTTTGCGGCGACGGTAGTCGACTTAGTGGCAATACAGAGAGCGTTGAAAGCCCGCCTTTGACTTTCAACAGCATTCGTAATTGATTCCACGTTTAGAGGACCTTAGAGGCTCCATCCCATTTACACATGCGGGCACTAAATTCTTTCATAAATCCCCTCACCATTCGTAACCACACCAAAAAGATAGTTGCTACCCACAGATAGCGAGACCCCAAACGGTGGGAACCGTTTGCGACGGCGATAGCCGACGTAGTGGGAACAATGCAGAATGCGGTGAAAGCCTGTTCTTGGCTTTCAAAAGCATTCGTAATTGGTTCCACGTCTAGGGTCGAGCGGATCCACTATACAAGAGGAATAGTTTTTTTATTTAATCAAAAAATCGAGTCCAACTCTGAACTCGATTTTGTGAAAGCTATTAAAATACTTCCTTCAAAAATTCCTTATCATGACTTAACCAATGCTTCATAAGACGCTTAGCCCCTTCAAGATCATGAAGCTTCGCCTGACCACACTGCTTCTCATTCGCAGCCGGAACCTCTGTCAAATCAAGAGAAAACTCCATCGTCTTCTCCAGCACATCAATAATCTCCTCAACAGACGGCTCACCACTAACAATCAAATAATACCCCGTCTGACACCCCATCGGTGAAAGATCAATAATCTCAAAATGATCATAATCCTCAGCAAAACGACGAATATTCAAAGCCAATAAATGCTCCATCGTATGAATCGTATCCGGCTTCATCGCCTGCTTATTCGGCTGCGAAAAACGAATATCAAATTTATTTACAATTCCATCGTTCCCAACCTTATGCGCCCCACAATGACGAACATATGGCGCTTTTACAATCGTATGGTCAAGCTCAAAACTTTCTACTGTAGGCATCTTACACACTCCATTTCCAAAAATGATAATCTACTATTCTTCCTAAGATAAGTATAAATGATATCAGATATGATTGTCTAAACAGAAGATTCTAAAAAAGTTGACGATAATGAAGCAAAGCTCTACTAACACCCAAACAGCTCACAGGCACGATCAGGATAATCTGTGATCAGCCCATCAACTTGACGATTAGCGATCTGCATCATCCGCCTCTTGTCATCAACCGTCCAGACATAGACTCCGACACCAATCCGCTTCATGCGACGGAGAAAGCTTGCTCGCAAAAGACGATAATTCACACAAATGACATCAGCGTTTGCATCAAGCAAGCGCCTTGTTGGAAAAAGGTCAGCGACAAGCTGATTTAGTTGATTCTTCTCGTAACGTTTTCCAACGATCAAACCAGTTTTCACTTTGGGATTTTTCTCTTTACAAGCTTTAATGCTTGCATCGGAAAACGAAGTTAACAAAAAATCATCATAAGAAAAAGCTTTTGCAACTCGTTCAATTACTTCTTCCTCATAACCACTTTCCTTTAATTCAACATCAAGTTTGATCTTCCCTTGGCATTGCCTTACCACCTCATCTAGTCGAGGGACGGTAAAGCCATGATTGTTCGTCCGTTCATTTAATTGTTGATAAGTGAGCTCCGTAAGGTTCACACCATCCACCGCAGGATCATGAAAAACAACGAGCTCTCCATCGCTTGTTTTCCGAACATCAAGCTCAACCATATCAATGTTTAACGCAATCGCTTTTTGAAACGATTCAAGCGTGTTCCCTCGAGTCAATCCCGCTGCACCTTGATGACCAATGATAAGCATCTGTCACTTCGCCCTTCCTCGCATCTTTTCTCAATCCCTAGACACTCATCCCAGCTTTAACCGTTATCATCAATTTATTCATAGCCATTTAATTTATTCACCTTAATCCCATGGTTTGTCGCAAAGGTGAGCAAATCACGATCAAAATCAGTCGGCTCAAACTTGGCAAGCTTTAACCGAAAGCCTTTATGCATCATCACTAACACCGATACCTTACCAGCCAGATTCATAAAATACATTTCTTTAATGTTATCAGCCATCGCTTCCCTAGTGACAACCGTTAACGAGAATAGATTAATTTTGAACTGAATGCGATCATCACTTATCCTTAACTCATAATTTACAAATAAAGCTAAAATCAATAAAACTAAAAATAGATAAGGAAAAAATGCTAGACGATGGTCCAGGAAAAAAATATTAAACGTCGCGATAATAATTAATACCGTCCAAATCGTCTTTGATTCCTTTGCTTTATAAATCCGCTCCATACGCTCCCCCACTTTCTCTCTTCACACCTATATCGTACCACGAATACAAGAGTCAATGAATGTTTAATCAAACGTTTAATTAATTTCACCAAACACGCTTCTAACGCCAATTTCAGCCAACAAGCAACTGATTACGAACGTTGATGGTTAGTAGTTAGTATCTAGTTATTAGTTGGTTAGGAAGAGATCCCTCCCCTTATCTAGCCTACATATAGTTGGTCCACTCTCTCGAATCTAATTGTGTTTTCAATCCAGCACTGTTTTCTTAATTTCATCAACCACCATTTGGCTGTCATTAGGACTCGGATTGATTATCACGTCCAGGGTCGAGCGCGGATCCATTAATCTAACCCTTGAATCACTCACAGTACCTACACGAACACAATGCGGGCACCCTCACCGTCTATTAACCCTTACACCATTCGTAACCTCTCTTAAAACATCTAGATTCAGCCACATAGAGCGAGACCCCAAACGATGTCAATCGTTTGCGGCGGCTCTAGCCGACGTAGTGGAGACAATAGCGAGAGCGTTGAAAGCCCGTATTTTTGCTTTCATAAGCACTCGCTATTGACTTCACGTCCAGGGTCAAGCGGCTCTTCCTCTACATTGTTCTCATTTATACGAATTTAATCATACTCATACGGGCACCACATCATTCACTAATCCCATCATCGTTCGTGATCACCTTTAAAATAGACTAGATTCGCCAACAGAGAGTAAGACCCCAAACGATGTCAATCGTTTGCGGCGGCGCTAGCCGACGTAGTGGAGACAATAGCGAGAGCGTTGAAAGCCGCTCTTTGGCTTTCACAAGGACTCGAAATTGTTACCACGGTAAGGGTCGAACGGCTCCGCCCCCCCCTTTTTTAGCACTTCTCAAGCCCAATCACAACAAAAACACCAGGCATAGCCGTAGCTCCTGGCGCTTTGCTTTTACTCCGCTTCCTTAATCGCACGCCCATGAACAAACGTCATCAGCGCAAACGCAACAAAGCTTAGCATGAGGATCGTACCCCCAACAATATAGAAAATCAAATTAAACGTCGAACCCGGATACATATAATATAAGTACATACCAAGATTTAAACCAATCGATCCGATAAAAGCTCCCCAAACATGAATGTTTGCTAGCTTTGAAGTTTTCGGAATCACAAACAATTTATAAAAGGCAGCAAATGCAAATAACGATAACCAACCGACAACTAAAATATGCGCATGAATCGGGCGTAAAGCAAGCGAACCAGCACCAGCCATGTGCGAGCCCATAAAGATCCCAATTAACGCATAAATCGCAGCCACACGAAGCAAAAAGCGTGTACGATCCATAAAAAGATTCCCTCCTATAGTTGTAAACATGTGTATAGTATTATACTATATGTACACAGCTACATTATATAGACAAGTTATGAACATTTAGTGCCTAAGAAAAAAAGGAAAACAAGACAATAAAGTCGAAAAGGTACTACGGTTCGCCAAAATGTTCTCTTTTGGCAACTTTTTCATGAGAAAGTTCTCAAAAAAATCATAAAAAAGTCAGCAACGGCGCGGAGAACTAGTGTATGATAGGTATAAAAGGGAACATTGTGGGAAAAATGGAAGCTAATACGCGCCATACTACTAATAGAGTAACGGAGGTTGATGAAGTATGAATAAAACAGATTTAGTAAATGAAGTATCAGAAAAGACGGAATTAGCAAAGAAGGACGCAACAAACGCAGTTAACGCAGTATTTGAATCAATTACTGACGCACTAGCAAAAGGTGATAACGTGCAACTAATCGGTTTCGGTACATTTGAAGTGAGAGAGCGTTCTGCAAGAAAAGGTCGCAACCCTCAAACTGGTGAAGAAATCGAAATCGCAGCAAGTAAAACTCCAGCATTTAAAGCAGGAAAACAATTAAAAGATTCTGTGAAATAAGACAGGCATCATAGATTACAGAATCACTTAACAAAAGGAAGTCGCACACGCGGCTTCCTTTTTCATTTACTGGTTAACTGCCCTTTTATATACGCATATACTATTGCATAGATGGTTTCTTCTACTTTTTTCTTCGTTTTCTCGTTTGGTTTTTGACGAAGATAAATATCTTCATACTGATCAACTCTTTTTTTCTTGTCAGTAAGCATGGATGTTAACTCTTGATAATGATATGGCTCATGCTTGATTCGAAGCATTTCACTTCGCTCGCGCTCATTATAGCGCATCGCTCCAGCAAAATCGCTAAACCCCCGCTGCTCATAGCGTTCTAGAAAATCTAAGATTCGATACGCAACCAAGGCGTGCTTACGTATGTCACGCTCAAGCTCATCCTCATTTGTCTCTTTTTCTTTCTGAATGTCACGTTCAAATTGCTTCATTTTCGTAAAAAACATTCCAACACTTGCCCGGTAAAGGTAACTGACGTTCATCGAAGCAATCTCTTCTCGCATCGCCAATAACGCTTCAACATCACGTTGAATCAATTGGTAATGGTCTTGGTTGCTAGGTAGTCGGATCTCGCTAGAAAATAATCCTTCAATAAAATTGACATTCGCTTTCCATAACAACGAAACAAGCTTACGCACATCATGGACATCATAATCACAGCCATTCTGCTGATAAGCATGTTTATATTCATTTCGTTCATACAAATCTCCAAACGTCGGAAGTACAAAGACTTTATAATCCTTGTCTGAATACTCATCATCTAAATTGTAATTATGACTACCAACTAGCGATGTAAATACTAGATCACGCCCCATTCGCTCACCCCTCTCCTTTCTTCTACCTTAATTAAAATTGAGGAGGGTTGAGTATCCCACCTCAACGACCATTCCTCACCATCGATCTAAAAAGTCAGCCCCGATGATGAGACTGACTTTGATTACTTATTCACTATAATACATCAGGGCCAAAGCTCCTGGTCCCGTATGTGTACTTATGACAGGGGTGGTTTCTGAAAGCGTCACCTCAACAGATGTTAATTTCTCAAGTTCAGCTTTTAAGCGGCTAGCAAGATCATAGGCATCCACATGGACAATTCCTATCGCTTTCACTGTCCGCCCTTCGGTTTCCTTTTCAAACATATTTCGAAAATAGGTGATCATTTTATTATACGTGCGCACTTTTGTGACAGGGGTATAAACACCATCAGCAAGTGAAGCAATTGGTTTTACATTTAAAATCGAACCGAGCAAAGCCTTGCCACGGCCAATACGTCCACCTTTTGCTAAATATTCTAGTGTGTCGACCATCAAATATAAGCTCGTTGCCTCTCGAACCTTGTCCAATTTTTCAACGATTTCATTCACGGACTTGCCCTGTTCTGCCATCTTTGCCGCCTCGATCACCTGGAAACTAAGCGCTAGTGAGATAAACCGTGAGTCGACGACAGTTACTTTTGCATCTGCCATCTCCGCTGCACTTTTCGCTGAGGCGACGGTACCACTCATCCCTTCTGTCATATGAATCGAAAGCACCTCACTACCGTCAGCACCCAGCCGATTGTACACATCAACAAATTTCCCAACAGCCGGTTGTGATGTTTTCGGTAATTCTTTTGATTGCTTTAACTTTTCAAGAAATTGTGACGGTGTAATCTCAACACGATCGAGAAAGCTCTCCCCTTCAATATTCACGGACAATGAAACAACCTCAATATTGTATTGACGCAAGATTTCATCCGAGATATCTAACGTAGAATCGGTAACTATTTTTACTTTACTCATGTACGCTCCTATTCTGTCTATATGCAAGTTTTGACGAGGGTATTTTACTACCCATCCTATCTAACAATCACTACGCTGTAAAGGCTTTCTATCACCTTGAAAGTTATTGTTATCATTCCCTATCTGCTGAACGGTATGCACTAAAAAATTAAGAGCCAAGTTTTTTATTTTCGTGATCAGCCTCTTGTGTCTCACTAGCTGCACCTTTAAGCTCTTGATTTAGGAGCTTAAACATCGAAACCATCATGACGAGCATAACCACTGTAAAAGGAAGTGCTGCTAAAATCGATGCCGTCTGTAGTCCTTCCAAACCACCGCTCACTAACAGCAGACCTGCAATGCCAGCAATTAAGCCACCCCAAATGACTTTTACAAGCATGGTTGGCTCCAAACTCCCATGCGAGGTTAAACTTCCTAAAACATATGTAGCCGAATCAGCTGAAGTGATAAAGAAAATGATAATTAACACCAATCCGAGAACGCTCATGAACGTTCCTAATGGAAATTCACCAAGCGTCGCAAATAAAGCCAATTCGACACTGTTACGGACCATATCAGAAATCATAACACCTTCAATGATTTCTAAATATAAGGCCGAGCCTCCAAAAGCGGTAAACCAAATGGCCGCAACCGCTGATGGTACGACTAAGACACCAAAAATGTATTCCTTAATCGTTCGTCCGCGGGAGATTCGCGCAATAAAAATGCCCATAAAAGGTGCCCACGTAATGTGCCATGCCCAATAAAAGATCGTATTGTTTCCGAGCCAATCACTATCGGTAAACGGCGTCATCGTCATGCTCATCGGAATCACCTGATGAAGGTAACCTCCAATCGTCGTTATTAAATTATCAAAGATAAACACAGTCGGTCCGATCAAAATTATAAACACGAGTAACACTGACGCAATCGTTAAGTTCGTAATACTTAAGTAGCGAATCCCTTTATTAACACCCGTTGCAGCTGAAAACATAAACAATACTGATACAATTGCAATAATACTTAGCTGTGTCAAAATATGATTAGGAATGTTGGTTAAATACGAAAGTCCCCCACTAACCTGCAATGCACTTAACCCGAATGTCGTCGCCACTCCTGTCGCTGTTGCAAGGACCGCAAGGACATCAATGCTTTTACCAATTGGCCCTGTCGCCCGCTCCCCCAATAGCGGGATAAACGCCGAACTAATTAGTGGCGGTTGATCCTTTTTATATTTGAGAAAGGCAAGAACTAAACCGACAAGTGCAAAAATCGCCCACGGATGCAGTGCCCAATGAAAAACGCTGTAACGCAAGGCCGCCTCCGCTGCCTCACCCGTTTGCGGCGTGATGCCTGCTGGTGAATCGATATAATATAGAACAGGCTCAGCGACTCCCCAAAACACAAAACCGACACCAAGACCAGCTGAAAATAGCATTCCAATCCATGTATAAAACGAATACTCCGGATGGTCCTCTTGTTTTCCAAGTTTAATATCTTTAAAGCGCCCAAATGCTAGATATAGCGCTACGACAACGAAAATTGCTGTTGCCACCATGTAAAACCAACCAAACCGTTCAATAATACCGATCAGTAAAAAATCAGCAGTTTCAAATAAACCTTCAGGATTAACAACACCGATCAAAAGAAAAGCAATGACTAAACAAACAGAAAGGATGAAAACAGTGCCAGGGCTCTTCTTTCGATACACATACCTCCACATAAACCTCATCATTCCACTCCCCAAAATGGTTATAAAAAAAGTCTCTGATCCAATCACCAGAGACTTTTTTATAGTTTACCATTTTTAGAAGTGTGATCACATGAATATTTCATGACTATTCAAACAATTGAACATAAACACTTTGAACGTCGGAAATGCCTTGATTAATCCCAACTAAAGCGCTGTTCTTTAAAGGGATCTCCATACATATGATAGCCATTCATTTCCCAAAATCCTGGCACATCGTTTTCTCTAAATTCAATTGCACGGAGCCATTTTGCACTTTTCCAAAAGTACAAATGAGGCACAACGACACGAATCGGAAAGCCATGTTCAGGTGTTAAAGTTTTGCCATTATGCGTATGAGCGAGCAGGCTTGAATCACGAAGGAAGTCTTCGATGGGTAAGTTTGTCGTCCAGCCTTCTTCAGCATGAAGTAAAACAAACTTAGCTGTGTCTTTGATGCCAACATCCTTGACTACGTCTTTGACTGCGATGCCTTCCCACTCATTATCTAGCTTTGACCATCCCGTTACACAATGAATATCATTTTTTGAATTCGATTGTGGCAAACTCATGAGTTCATCATATGTAAACCGTTTCGGATTCTCGACTTGCCCAAAAATCTGCAAATCCCACTTTGAAAGGTCCTCATAATAAGGGACATTGCCGTAATGCAAGACAGGCCAACCATCTGTGACTCGTTGATTCGGCGGGACACGACCTTCCTGCTCTGCAGGTTTGTTGCCAAAAAACATCATAATCCTCCTTCCAACAGTAAAGATACCTTATAAAAAGGATAATTCGAACAACTAGGAACGTCAACTTGCTCGAATTGTTATCGTAATCATTTTTCAGGTTGACATATAGGTCAACTTTTCTTATGATATTGTTAACCAAAACAACAAACGAGGTGGACATATGGGAAGGAACCAAAGAAAGTTTAATGCACTTGATATCGTATTAGTCGGAATGTTCGCTGCCCTAATGGCGATCGGTGCAAATGTGACATCCTTTATCGTGATCGGCGGCGTCCCAGTCACATTGCAACCATTTTTCGCAACCTTAGCTGGCGCATTATTAGGGAGCCGTTTAGGTCCCGTTTCAATGATCGTCTATACATTGATTGGTCTTGCAGGCGCACCCGTCTTTGCAGGCTTCCGCGGTGGATTTAGTATTTTAACAAGCCCTACATTCGGATTTATTTTATCCTTTATTATTATCGCTTATGTAATCGGAAAAATGGTTGAATCCAAAGAACAACCGACAAAGATGACCTTTTTCATCGCTGCCTTTATCGGACTCGCGATCAATTACATCCTTGGGACAAACTATATGTATTTCGCCTACCAATTCCTTGCTTCATTGGAGAACATGCCATACGGAGTGGTTTGGGGCTGGATGGCCGCACCATTTGTGAAGGACTTTATTTTAACAATTTTTGTAGCGATGATCGCCCCACGCATCTATGCTGTGATTAGGAAGTCATCGTTACATACAAACCCAGCAACGAAAAAAGTGTCCTAATTAGAGGATTAGGCCATTAGAAAAAGCGCGCTGTTATGGAGATTTTACGGACTCATTCCGTTATTACTCCTGACAGCGCGCTTTTCGTGATTTTGGGTGGTAGAAGAATTTCGGTCCGCTCGGGCCCCATGTTGATAGACAAGAGGGGCCTGAGTCACTAGCCAGCGGAAATCCGATAGTTATCAAGTAAATAACGATCGCGCTCACGGATAAAGGAAAGGGCGACAGTAATCGTGTCATGAGGCGGGTACCCGTAGCGCTGGTATTGTTCCAATTGCAACGGATCTGCCTCATCATAAAAGTAAACATGTCCCCCTTCGGCAATGAGCAAAATCGCTTCATCGTTTGGTTCAACCTCAAACTGTTCTACGATCATTAATTGCAAACCAGGGTTCAAAATGGTCTCACACACCGTACGGTAATATGAACCGGTGTCAACCGGTGCAACGGTATCGTAATTGGCTTCCTGCAAATACTGTTGAAACGGCTCGTTATAGACCAACCTTCCCTCTTCCTCTCTGAAAAGATTACTGATGATCTCATCGATTCCGTCACTCGTTACTTTTCCCTCTAGCAACGCTCTGACCTCGTCCTCCGTTTGATAGTCTTGATTGTAAAAGACCCCACCTGCTCGTGCATGATTACTAAATAACTCATCAACCGTCCCTAACACCTCGCGGTAATCACTGAATAATTGCTGTTCATCGACGTTTTGACAGGATGCGAGAACAACAGCCACTGCCATGATTGCAATTGCTTTCCACATGAATGACAAACCCCTTTTGTTTACTCTCTACTTACATAGACGATAGAAGGCAAAAAAAGTTTCAACTTTTGATCACTTTTGAGAAAAAAATGTAAAAGTTTGTAGATATCACTCATTTTCCCTCACATTACCGATCTTATTGTACACTATTATATATCTAGTAAATGGTCAAAAGGAGGGATTTAATGGTCAAAGCGAGAGTCACTTTAGGGTTATTTCTATGTTTAATCACCGTCATTTTCCTAATCGCTAATGACTTCATTTTCGATCTCGATTACATCGCTTCTAAATTTGAGCAATTTCAAATCTACACGTAAATTCGTCACTTAACGATTGAACTGATAGCATTGATTATGGTAGGAAGCATCTTGCAAGGGACCACCTTGAAGCGGGGCTCCTTCTTTATAATAAAGGTGTGGTGAAAGCTGAATAAAGAAAATATGTGTATCCTGATAGCCATAGTCAGAAACAAATTTATCGATCATCTCCGCTAGCGCATCATAGACACCTTGTTCACGCGGAAACATCATGATCTCTACCGAACTTGGCGTCTCGGTGATCGATTCGATGTGCAACAACTCAATTTTCACTTTTTCTACCGGTACATGAGCAATCACTGCAAATCGTTGAGCAAGCATCGGCGCAAATGATTTTACCACGTCTTTATCAAAGCCTTTGAACCTTACGAATGGCATCTATTCATCCCCTTTCCTGATGTTTTCTAAGATGTCATTAACTCTCTTTGGTGAGCCCTTGTCTCGGTTCTTGTAACACCGACCTGCCATGCATCAATGCATAGACAGCGATACCGAATAGCACGATAAATGCCCCTGCAAAGTAAAACGCTTGTAGGCTCGTTTGTGCAACGACAACCCCAACAATAAATGAACCAAAACCAACACCGAGTTCAAAAATTGATAAGTATGTCGCCATCGCCACCCCTCTACGCTCTGGCGTGGCTTTTTGTACAGAAATTGTTTGAAATGTCGGGAAGAGCGTTCCCCAGCCGATCCCGATAAACGCGGCAGCGAGTAAAAATACCAACGCTGTCTGCGAAATGCTTAAGAGAAACAATCCTACTGCGAAAAAAATGATACATGGGTAAACAATCACATTCGCACCGTATTGATCGAGCCATCTACCAGCAAAAGGACGCGACAAAAGCATGACAGCTGCATAGACGACAAAGAAATAGCTTGATACCGTAAGTAAACCAACCTCTTTGGCATGTACGGGAACAAACGATAAGATCGATGAATAAATAATTGCAAAAAAGGCTGCGACGATTGAAATCTTAATTGCTGAGCTTTCAATCAGCGTCGATTTTTTTGGTGCAGTTGGTGTCGATTCAGGTTCTGGATGCGGCTTTTCAGAAAGCTGCAGAGCGGATTCCTTTGACAACAAAAAGCTCATCGCAATCGCTAGTATACTACCGAGTAACACGATACTAAATAGCATCATTTTTCCCCACTGAACGGCGATTAGACCTAAGAACGGCCCCAACACTACAGCAAGGTTAAGTGATAACGAATAGTATCCCATCCCTTCACCTTTTCTCGAATCTGGAATCACCTGCGAAACGATTGCGCCTGTCGCCGTCGTTGCCAGTCCAAAACCGATGCCATGAAGCAAACGGACAGCAAGCACTCCTGCAATCGAGTCAAATAGCAAATATAACGCAGATGACACGGTAAAGATCATCATCCCTATCGTTAATAGCTTGCGGTTACCGATGACAAAACCCCACTTCCCAGCTAGCGGACGGGCAATAATGGTTGTAATCAAAAATACGGTGACCATCAGCCCTGCTTGCGTCTCATTGCCATCAAGCTCTTGGAGTGTATAAATCGGTAACGTCACAAGTAAATAGTAGAAACCGAGAAATAGAAAAAAGTTACAAAGGGAAATCGCGACAAATTCTTTGGTCCATAACCGTTCATTCATCCTTAGCCCCCTCCTGCTCACTAATTGCCAACAACCAGCCAGTTAGTAATTCTTCTAGCTGTGCTTCCGCTTGCTGCGGGACATTGGCAATGAGCTCTTGGTTTACGCTCATAATCGCTTGCTCCCACTTCGGAAATTCAGCAAGTGCCTCCTCGGTGAGTTCGATCTTCTTTTGGCGCTTATCCTCGCCACTTACTTGTCTAACATAGCCCTTTTTAACGAGTCGCTGAATGTTACGGGTTAATGGTGGTGCTTCCACCGCTAAGTATTCACATAATTCCTTTTGTGTTAACGTCCCCTTCATCTTTAGTGCATAAATCACAGACCACTGTGCGCTATAAAGGTCAAACGGCTGCAACGCTTGGTTCGCCCGTTTCGTTAAAAAGCGTGACAGTTGATGAAGCGAATGAAACAACTGATGATTTACTACAATTATAATCACCTCTAATAAAAAAATTACCTAGGTAAACAAAAAGTTACCTAGGTAATTATAACACAAAGGATGGTGCCTGGCACCATCCTTCAGGTGCCAGGCACCACCACTTAAACGATTAAAAGATCATTGCTGCAATCCATCCAAACACAAGAAGTGGCACATTAAAGTGGATAAATGTTGGTACGCATGTGTCCCAAATGTGATCGTGCTGGCCGTCAGCATTTAACCCGGCTGTTGGTCCAAGCGTACTATCTGATGCTGGCGCACCTGCATCCCCTAACGCACCGGCTGTACCGATCAACGCAATGATCGCCATTGGACTAAAGCCAACCGCTAATCCAAGTGGAACGAACAATGTTGCAATGATTGGAATCGTCGAAAATGAAGATCCAATTCCCATCGTAATGAACAATCCGACGATTAGCATTAACGCGGCAGCTAAACCACGGTTGTCACCGATAACCCCTGCTACTTGTTCCACTAATAATTCAACATGTCCTGTTTCGCGGATGACCGCAGCAAACCCTGAAGCTGCTAGCATCACAAAACCGATAAAAGCCATCATCTTCATACCATCTGTGACGATGTCATCGGCTTTCTTATATTCAGCTGCACCACTCGCAAATATAACAATTAAACCTGCTAATGCTGCGACGATCATCGAGTCTGTATATAGCTGCACAACTAACGCAGCAAGGATCGCAATGACGGCAAAGATGAGAGATTTTTTAGTCATGATAGGTGTATCGGTCTCATCAACCGCAATTTGATGATCTTGATACGTACGAGTCTTACGATACGTGAAGAAAACAGCGACAAGTAAACCGATGATCATCCCGCCAATTGGAAGCGATAATGCAAGCGGGATATCGGAACGGTCAATCGCTAAACCACTTTCAACAATATTATCTGCAAGAATATCGTGGAAGATTGCCCCAAATCCAACTGGTAATAAAATGTATGGAGCGGTTAACCCGAATGTAATGATTGTTGCAATCGCACGACGATCGACACCAAGTTCATTTAACAGCTTAAGAATCGGTGGAATCAAAATCGGGATAAACGCAATATGAATCGGAACTAAGTTTTGTGAAAAACACGAGATTAATAGAATAATAAAGAAAATAAGTGCCTTTGAAGCGGCTTTTTTACGACTATCCCCTTTTGTTCCGACTAATGAAATCGCAAGCTTCACCATCGCATCTGGCAAGCCCGTTTTGGCGATCGCAACTGCAAAACCACCAAGTAAACCATAACTTAGTGCAACGGACGCACTACCACCTAACCCTTCACTAAACACATCAATTGTTGTTGCTAAACCAAGTCCGCCAAGCAACCCGCCTGTAATCGCCCCAACTAGCAATGCTAGGACGACATGAACGCGCGCTAAGCTTAACGCAAGCATAACGACAACAGCTATTATCACTGCATTCATTTTTAAGTTCCCCCCTAAATACTTTCATTCGCTAAATTATTAATATATTAAAACACTAATAACATTATCATGTGATTATAAGAGTGTCAATGAAATTCTTCAACGCGGTAAAGTGTTACTGGTAGTGAAGGAATTTCCAGCTTGTTTAGCTGATCTCATTACTTTTTTATGATTATATTAACTTTTTATTGATAAATCATTTAACGACGCGAGGAGGCCTGTTTGGGGCGCTAGGATGTGAAGGACATTTAGCGCGGCTTCTACTCCCGATTTGTCCTTCATCACCCCGATGAAGGACACTCCTCTCGACTTCGGCATAAAAAAAACTGCCTCAAAAGGTGTTGTTCACCTCCTGAGACAGTTTCTACTGTTTCACTTATTCGTTAAGTGCTTCTTCAATTTCAGCTTCTAGCATGTCAAGGATCATTTGACCGTCTTCGCCTACTTCATCAACATAGAAGTCACGTACTGGTAATGCTTGTTGTCTAAATGCGTCACGCTCTTCTTCTGTAAGTTCAATTACTTCTGTAGGATTGTCAGTATCTTCTTCGATTACTGTAAGCAACTCTTCATTTAGTTCTTTTTGAATCTCATACCCTCTGTCTCTCATTTCTTCCGTTGTTTCAAGAATCATATCTTGAATATCTTCTGGAAGACCTTCAAAGAACGTTGGGTTTACAGTTGTCATTGTTACATAGATGTTGTGTTGTGAAAGTGTCATGTGTTCTTGAACTTCGTGGAAGTTTGCATCTTCAATAAAGAAGATTGGGTTTTCTTGGCCATCAACAATTCCTTGCTCTAAACTTAAATATAAGTCATCCCAAGACATTGGAGTTGGTTCCGCACCATATGCTCTATATGACTCAAGAATTAATGGTGACTCTTGTGTTCTCATTTGGAAGCCTTCGAAATCTTCTGGTGTACGTAACTCGCTGCTTCCAGTCCATTGCATCGCACCCTCATGCCAGAATGCAAGTGGCATAATGTCTTGCTCTAAATATTTTTCAGCTAAATGCGTATTTAACGCTTCACTCTCATTTAAAATTTGTTGGTTCAATTCAAGATCATCTGGGAATAAGAATTGAAGGGCAAAAATGTTTCCTTCAGGGACAAGTGTACCTGTAAACCCTGGAGAAATAATTCCGAATTCAACGCCACCTGTTTGTAGCATTTCAACTTGGTCAACCTCACTACCAAGTCCACCGAATTCATATACATCAATGTTGATGCGACCATCAGATTTTTCATTCAATTTATCCGCAAATTCTTGCGCATACTCATATTGAACTTGTCCAGGCCACTCTTCTGTCGCAAATCTCCACTCATATGTTTCCTCACCTGTCGCATCATCATCTGCTGGATCAGTTGACGCTTCGTCACCACCGCCACAAGCAGCTAACAGTAAACTTGATGCAATAGCTAAACTACCAAATAATGATCTCTTTTTAAAATTCATTAAAATACCCCCTAAGTATTTTTATATCTTTAAGGCTTTCACCCGATTACCGTCACATCAAGTAACGGTAAAAGAGTGAAATTTCCTCAAATAAAATAACTAATATTGATGCAATTAATAACATCACGATATACGGCGGTGTTCCCCGGATAACATCCAAATACGACTTATTAAAGACGGCACTTGCGGTGAAAATATCGACCCCAAATGGTGGTGTTGCAGAACCTAATGCGGCTTGCAAGACAATCACCGTACCGAGATGAATGGGATCGACCCCAGCGTCCATCGCGACTGGATAAAAGATTGGTGTTAATATTAAAATCACGACAATCGGATCGACAAACATACAGCCGATAAAGAAGAAGATCGCCACAATTAACAACACCGTTAAAGCTGTCGGTTCCCCGCCTAATACAGCTTCTGAGAACATTCTCGGGATTCTAGCAAATTGAATCACATAAGAGAATGCTTGCCCCGCAGCAACTAAAATAAATACAGCCGACGTAACTAGCCCTGTTGATAAGGCAATTTTCGGAATTTCATTGTATTTAATCGAACGGAAAATGAGTACTTCAATAATTAATGCATAAAGAACTGAAATCCCGGCCGCTTCCGTTGGTGTGAAATAACCAGTGTAGATCCCCCCGATAATAATCACTGGGAAGCCAAGCGGTAGCAATGCCTTTTTCGTCACATTTAAGCGTTCGCCCCACCGTAATTTTTCAGCGAGCGGAATGTTATAAATTTTTGCATAGATCCAACTATAAATCGCAAAGAATAGGAAAATTAATACACCAGGCCCTATCCCTGCAATAAACAACTCACTTAATGATTCCCCAGTTGCTAGCGCATAGATGATCATGCCGATACTCGGTGGAATCAATAGAGCCACGTCACTAGCATTAATGATCAATGCGATCGCGTTTGAATCCTTATAGCCTACTGATAGAAGGCGTTGTCTCATCGGTTTCCCTACTGCAACAACCGTCGCCTGCGTTGAACCTGAAATTGAACCAAAAAGTGTACAGGCCGCAGCGGTTGTGATTGCATACCCACCGCGAAGGTGCCCTACAAACGCCCCTACAAAATCTAATAGCCGCTTCGACGTATTTCCTGATGTCATAATATCTGCAGCAAAAATAAATAATGGGACTGCCAGTAGAGAATACGATGATATCCCTTGCATCATTTGTTGCACAAGTAGCATTGGGTCTAAATTCGGAAAGAATATAACCATTAATACAAGTGGCGCAACGATCATCGGAATCATCATTGGAAACCCTAATGCTAGTAAAACAACCATGATGGTTAATAATGTAGCTACCATACGATTTTCCTCTCTATACTATTTATTGTTTTACGAGTGGTTATTGATAATCTTTCTTCTCTGTAGCGAGATAGACATCTTTTTCTTTTATATTGATCCACATATTTCGTAAAAACTGTACGCCACCTAAGAAGAGTCCGAGTGGCACAAACATAATCATCAGATATACCGGCACTTGCAGAGCTGCAGTTACTCGGCCACGCTCATAAACGGACATTAAGTATTCATAGCCTAGATACGTAAGCCCAAATAAAATCAGTGCTGTTACCCCTGGAATAACGATTGCTAGTGCTTTACGAATTTTGAATGGGACTACGTCAAAAAACGCGGACATGCTGATATGTCGCCCCTTCCTAGCAGCATAGCTAATCCCCATAAACGTAGCGAGGATGACAGCAAAGTTACTCACTTCATCTGAAAAGACCCAACTCCTCCCGAGAATTTCTCGGCTCAGGACATTACCGACGACCATCACTGAAATTAAAATGACGGCCCAGCTTAAAATAAACTCCTCTGCTCTCATTATGAAATTGTCTAACGCACGAATGACTTTCAAAGGCACACCCTCCTAAGTGCTTCTATGAAACTATCAATCTATTTTGAATTGTTTCAAAATCAGATACTATTATCATACCGTAATCACTAGAGGCATTCAAACGAGTTCTACCATCATATCTTCTTATATTTACCTATTTAAATCTATCACCGCCGACTGCAAACCTTTTTTTAACATTTTAAGTCTTGTTTCTCTTCAATAATCTCATATCCTTCTCTCTCACTAGGAAAAAAGTGGTACTTTTAAAATGTTTAAAGGCAAACCATCGCTTGTATAGATAGTCTATATATATAGATAGAAAAAAACAGCAAGAAAATGCTCCGATCATTCATACACTTTCATGCTGTTTCTCTATACCTATAAAGTTTACATTGATTTTATGACTATTTATTTTGAACGAGCAAGATTTGCTAGCGTCCGCACCATCGCACCTGTCCCACCCTTTGGTCCAATGGCTGACGGTTTACTCGCCCAAGCCGTACCGGCGATGTCAAGATGAACCCACGGTGTATCTTCTGCAAATTCACCGATAAATAGCCCTGCCGTAATGCTCCCTGCCATTCGTCCCGGAGAGTTGTTTAAGTCAGCAACATCACTCGTTTTTAACAATTCTTTATAAGGGGTAAAAGCTGGCAAGCGCCAAATCCATTCGCCTGCTGTGTATCCGGCTTCAAGGACTTCTTCGACGAAGGTTTCATCATTTGTCACCGCTCCTGTCGTCCATTCCCCAAGCGCGACAAGCACGGCACCTGTTAATGTCGCAACGTCGACGATCCGGCTTGCACCAAGCTGTTTCGCATACGTGACCCCGTCTGCTAAAATTAAACGACCTTCAGCATCGGTGTTGCGCACTTCAATCGTTTTTCCATTCATGGAACGGATCACATCCCCCGGTTTTAACGCCGAACCATTCAGTAAATTTTCCGTTGCCGGGATGACCGCGAGAACATTGGCATCTGGCTTCAACTCACCGATGACATCCATCGCACCAAGAACGGCTGCACCGCCGCCCATATCCATTTTCATTTCATGCATCGATGCCTTGGGCTTAATGGAGATCCCACCTGAGTCAAACGTCAAACCTTTGCCGACAAAGCATAGCACATCGTCCCACTCACTTTTCCCTTGAAATTTTAAGACGATCATTTTCGGTGGCTCATCACTGCCACTTGCTACAGCAAGCAAAGAACCCATGCCTAGTTTTTCCATATCTTCGCGCTCAAGAATATCGATCTCGAGCTGATGGCGCTCAGCAATTTCAGTTGCTTGTTCGGCGAGATCGGTAGGCGTCATTAAGTTGGCCGGGGTATTCACAAGTGCACGCGCGAGGTTCGTGCCTCTTGCATACACCTTACCCGAGGTGATCCCTGCCCTTACAGCTTCAAGGTCTTGTTGACTATAAAAGGTAACCGCTTCAATCACCGTTTCAATTTCATTCGTTTTTTCCTTATAATCGGCAACGTGATAGCTTGTAAGCCCAAACAGTTCCGTGATCACATGTGCCGTTTCCCTGATGGCAAACGTATCGGTCATCAATGAATCAAAGGCAATTGCAACATCAGTTGGTTTGTCTTTATGAATGTGCCGAAATCCAGCAGCAACCGCTTCACGAAGGGTCTCTTCACCGAAATCTGCTTTCTTTCCGAGCCCTAGAAAGTACACTTGCCTGGCCTCACTTTTTCCGAGTGTAAACACTTTTGTGACAGCCTTATGAGACTTCTTGATTTGTTTATCCTTAAGTAACGACGAGAGATGACCTTCTAACTGGTCATCAATCGTTTTTGCCACACCAGTTAACTCGCGATCATCAGCGAACAAGCCGATGAGAAGAGCATCATGGTCGGTCCCCGCTGTCATATCTGTTTTCACTTCAAACATCATCTCATCTCCTAACGAATGTTTATCGACGTTTAGTCGTCGTGTAAATAGAGGGCGAGCTCTGGTAATTTCGGGAGCGATGATACTTGATCAAATGGTACACGATCCAAATCCTGTGGTATAATTGACAGGCAACTTTCAATGAAGTTATTGACTTCTTCAAGGTCGACACCCCAAAAAAATGGGCGATAGTTCTGGATATACTGGTGACCTGCATTCATCATGACTCGTGCACCTTTAATATTCCCATATTCATAATGATAAATCGCGACCGTCATCTGTAGGAGACCTTTGAGGAAGCCATTATCTTTTTCCGTCATCCAGATTTCTTCTAACAAATCGTGACAGGTATAATAATCACCTTCATTGAATTTAATAAAGAACTCGTAATATTCAAGTGGATAATCACTCATGACAACCCTCCGAAACGTGAAACTTACACATAAGCTTCCACGATAGTGTTGTTGTCATATTTTAGCATGAGAGTGACAGATTTAACAGCCTTGTAAATGGGTAATACCGTAGAAGAATGAACAGAATAAGAACTAACAGAAGCGTAAAGAAAGGACGACCGTTAACCAATGGATTTATTGCACAACTTCCCCTTATGGGCTGCACTATTTAGCATCTTTATTGCACAATTTGTAAAAGTTCCGCTCGCATTTATCGCTACAAGGAAAGTCGAGTGGGGGTTGCTTACAAGTACGGGTGGAATGCCAAGTTCTCACTCAGCAGCTGTCACCGCCTTATCAACGGCAATTGCCCTTGAACACGGTTTAGGTTCCCCATTGTTTGCAATAACAACGATTTTCGGAATTATCGTTATGTTTGACGCGACTGGTATTCGCCGTCATGCCGGCTATCATGCCACGGTATTAAACCAGCTTGTCACTGACTTTAACAAGCTCGTTGAAGAAGCGAAGTCATGGCCGAAAAAGGAAGAAACCGAAAAACGAGAAGAATTAAAAGAACTTCTAGGACATCAACCGATCGAAGTCTTCTTTGGCGGTTTATTAGGAATCGTACTCGCACTTACCCTTCATGCAGTGGTATATTAGAGAAAGATTGGTAAAAAGAGGGGAGAAAAACCGATGAGAATTGTTTCGATATGCCCGAGTAATACGGAATTGCTTGCTTATTTAGGTGTCACATCAGACATTGTCGCCGTTGATGATTACTCAGATTGGCCAAAAGAAATTACGACATTACCAAGGTTAGGTCCAGATCTTAATATTGATATTGACAAGCTAGAAACATTCAAACCTGATTTAGTTGTCGCCTCATTAAGTGTTCCAGGCATGGAGAAAAATGTTGAAGCACTTAAAGAAAGAAATATACCTCATGTTGTTCTGCAACCAAATTCGCTAGATGAAATAGCTGAAGACTTATTAAGATTAGGGAAGCTTGTAGGTGTTGAAGAGCGAGCGAAGGAACTCGTCACGCGCTATCACCAATTTATTGATTCGTATGCTGAACAAGCGAAAGGCGTTGACATCCAAAACCTTTACTGGGAATGGTGGCCAAAGCCGATCTTTACCCCAGGGAAGACGAATTGGCTAACGATGATTAGTGAATTAGCTGGTGGTAACAACGTATTTGCTGACCAAAACAAGCCTAGTGTACAAACCGACTGGGACGATGTTGCAGGTCGTAACCCTGATCACATCTGCCTCGTTTGGGTCGGCGTCCAACAGCAAAAGGTAAACCCTGAGATCGTCAAGAAGCGCCCGGGTTGGAGTGAGCTTGATGCGATCCAAGCGGAGAACATTCATATTTTAGAAGAGCCATTGTTCTGCCGCCCATCCCCACGTCTGTTGTTAGGATTAAAGCGAATCGCTGCGATCCTTCATCCGGAGCAGTTCCCTAGCGATGATGGCATCGATCCACTTTTAAATAAGTAAATCTGATATTGATAAGAGGTTGCCAAAAGGTTGACTCCCCTTTTGAGGCAACCTCTTTCTTTTATATTAGAATGACATTTGATTACGGAACACTTGGACAGATTCGTCCTCATTCAAGGCGCGTAAGTCGTTTTCTGTTAAATGCCCATCGCCTTCTTTAACAACATATACTTCAATTTCTTGTTTACCCCAGTTCTCATACACTTCTTCTACTGTATCATAATAAAGGTCAATCTTATTTCCTTTTATCGCCGAACCCGTGTCAGCCACAACGCCATAGCCATAGCCCGGAATAAATAAAACAGTCCCAATGGGGTATGTAGCCGGATCGGCAGCGATTGTTGAATATAAATCACGTGTGACTTGTACACCAGAAAACGTAATCCCATACCCCGGATGTCCTGGTGATTTACCAGTCGACTCAACTCCTGCCGTATAGCCCGTTGCGACAACAGTCTCAGACGGATAACGACTCCAATCAATCGCCTCTTCTATCGGGACAGGGTCTGATTCAACGACCTCATGAGACATCGCTCGTGACGCTTCTACAATGCCTGGGAGCTCTTTTTCCGGAAGCACCGTTTGTTTCATTGCACTTTCTTCTACATTATGATTTGCATCTAGTAGTCCAAATTGAAATGGTCCTTTATAAATCCAATCTGACAGTTCCTTTACACCGACTCCTGAGATTGAATGAAATGTAGTAAATAAAGCCGCTGTCAAAAGGGCTGTCATTGTTGCTCTTATCCCGATAATTTTGACAATTTCCATATTCTTTCCACTCCTCTCACTGACTAAGCTTCTCCAGTTTTGAAGAAAATATTCAGTGACGGAGTAAAAGTGATGGTGAGTAGTTAGGGTTTTACGTGGAAGGAGAGACGGTGGAATTCGTCAACGAGTGTTATGGGCGATGGAAGGAAAAATTTAGTTAGTAAGGTGGCTAGCGTTTTGCTGGATTTAGGGGCTTCCGGACCCTCAGTTCCTTATTTCCGCTTTTTCGCCCTGTTTGAGGGGCAAACGGACCCTCAGTTCCTTATTTCATTCACAAGCCACATTTTCTAAGCGCTTTTGCTCATTCAAGGGATCCTAAGTCCTCTTCACCTCTTTTTCACGCGCTTTTCCATCAAATAGCGGACTCACGGTCCACTTGACCTCACTCGCGGACCCTCAGTTCCTTATTTTCCTCTTTCTGCGTGGTTTTAGCCAGGTAATCGGAAACAACTTGATTGACACTCACCTGCACACAAAACAAAAAAGGCTCCCCATTAACAGGAAACCTAACAACGCTTGTCCTAAAACATTTGATAGCCTCGAACACGCAACATCCGAATCACAATGCCCGCAGCAATGGCCCCAAATAAGCCACTCGATAAAACGAGAATATCGACCAATTTGAGTGCGATCAAATCCTGACCTAACGCCGCAAACGACGAAAGAGGTGCCGTGAAATATTTATAAAAGCTTACATTATCAACAATCGTAATAACAATAATCGGATAAATAATAGCCATTACCCACGTAGAACGTAGCAGCATATTCAATAAAAAACCGATCCCAAAAAATAAAATCAAAAATAACATCATTGAAATAATTAACTGTGGTAAACTCAACTCTTACACCTCCGTATCAATGTTAGTTTACTGAAACGATACGAAGGCGTCAACAACGAAATCTTGACAATGTGTTTATCTACAAAACCTATATCAGCTTACCTTCCATCAAAACATTTTAGATAGGCCAACAGGCGTCCTAAAGATTTTGCTTTAGACCACACTCCCGCAAGAACCACTTCAATGTTCCCACGAACTCAATCTAAGGCGGCGCGAGTAAGCCTACTTCATCGATCATCAACCTTGCTGGCGCGCTCCGAACCCTTTACCACTCCTTGATTCAGCTTCTCCTCAACAGTGATATTTCCCTCATGCTTCAATCTAAGGCGGCGCGAGTAAGCCTACTTCATCGATCATCAACCTTGCTGGCGCACTCCGAACCCTTTACATTAAAAACCACACAGCTTTAGCGCTGTGCAGCCTTTGTTTCATATGACTTTCCCTCACCAGTGCAATGATCACATGTTTCTGTACCACCAAGGCGCAATTGGAAATAGCCAGCACCTTCACAATAAGGACATTCACCACTTTTGAGCTGTTTTCGTTCAAAAATCATCCATACCACCCGCTTCCGATTATAAGTATCTGAACTTTCAGATAATATATCAAAAACTACCCAGATTGAAAAGTGGCAAATCAAACGAAAATCAGCTAAATAAGCGAAAGAAAGCAGAGTATCCTCTTTCTTACTCTGCTTTTTTGCGTGTTCAAAAAGATGGCAATGGCTCCGCACTCTACTCGACCTTAGAAATAAAACCACTCCTAGAGGCTTAAGACTCTTTTAATAAAAGATCTTATAATCTGTATAAGAAAACTGTTTACCTGGGTTTCCATGGTATTCTTCGAAGTATTTTTCTTTATATTCATTTAAAAACAACTGAAGCATTTTAGATGTTTTCGGATCTTTTTCTAATTGCTCAGGTGCGACAAATATTGCGCATTCAAGTTCACTTTTTTGGGTGATTACTTTTTCAGTAAGGGGCTTCAGTAAGAAAATCACTAAGTTATCGCTATAGATCCCCTCAATCACACCGGTTCGCAAACCGACGAGGTCGATCACTTCCGTTTCAATCCCTGTTTCTTCTTTGACCTCGCGGATCGCTGCTTGATCGACGGTTTCCCCATGGTTCACAAACCCAGCAGGTAATGACCACAGTCCTTTTAACCCACCGTATTTTTTCTTAACAACGAGCCATTTCCCATCTTTAATTACAATACCAGCGGCGGCAAGCCATACCTTTCCCCTTTTCTGTTTTTCCATCTCGATCCGTCCTCTCTACCCCATTACTCTCTCAACATCATCACATAAAAGTTCCTTTCGTGAAGTTCTCGCTCTCCAAAGCTCAAGCCATTCTGAGCCTTTTGCCTATGTAAAAAGAACAAAGACCTTGTGGCCTTTGTTCTTTCTACTATCTGATATTCGCTTTAGAATGGTTTTTTCCCTTTTTTCACCACGAGTGACATCCCACCTAATAAGTAAAGGGAACGGTTGTCAATCACTTTTTTCATCATTGATGCTGAAGTACCGAATAATTTTTTCTTACCAACAACACCGATCGCTTCCTTACCACCAAGTGAAGCAACTGTACCTTTAATATCTGGTGTAAATGCTTTTAGTTCTCCGCCTTTTACAAGTGCTTTTATGTTGCTTGCACAAGTGCCCGCTTGTTGGAGAGCAATTTGAGCTGTTGGCGGGTATGGACGATTGATTTCTTCATTAATAATTAACGCACAGTCTCCGACGATAAAAATGTCATCATGACCTGGTGCACGAAGATCAGATTCAACCTTAATACGTCCGCGCATCGCTTCAAAACCTGATTTCTCGATCACTGAGTTACCACGTACACCCGTTGCCCAAACAACTGTTTCAGACTTAATTTCTTCACCGTTGTTAAGAATGACGCCATCTTCAATGACCTCTTTAATTGGGCAATCAATTTTGAACTCTACACCTCTGCTCTCAAGCAAGTCCATCGCATACTCAACAAGCTCAGGATCAAACCCAGGTAGAGCTGTTGGTGCCGCTTCAATCACATACATTTTTACTTTTTCACGCGGAATGTCAAACTCTTTACAAAGCTCTGGTACGCGCTCTGTTAATTCACCAACAAACTCAATTCCCGTAAACCCAGCACCGGCCACGACAAATGTTAATAATTCGTCACGTCCTTCTTCGCGGTTATGGTATTGTGCAAATTGGTATTCAATGTGTTCTTTGACTTCACGAACACCATTGACAGTCCACTTACTAAATGCATGCTCATGTACGCCTGGTACACCAAACGTCTCAGCTTCTGAACCAAGAGCAACAACAAGATAATCGTAGTCTACTTCTCCATTCTCAAGAATGACCTTCTTGTCTTCACGCTTGATTTCAACAACACTATCTTGAACAAAGTTGACCTTCTTAAGATCAAGAATATAATCGATTGGCATACGTGCACGATCATGGTGCATCGTACCTGCTGCCGGTTCATGTAACCACGTCGTTTGGTAATGGTATTCATGCTTATTCACTAACGTAATGTCAGCTTCGTTATACCCTAACTCCTTTGTTAGTTGTGATGCAGTCATTAAACCACCGTATCCCGCACCCAAAATGACGATTTTTGGCTTACTATTCAACAAAATCACATCCAATTTCTTTAATTTGTTTGTAGTAGATGTACTACTATTTTTCCATTACGCGCAAATAATATTGTGATTTATTTCACGTAGTTAACGCTAAAAAAACAACGACAGCCATTAAATAAGGAATGACATCGTTTAAAATAAAAAAAGAATAATTATTTCAGCTGTTATAAAATCTTACAAAAAAAATGAAAAATTATGTCGTAAAATAGTCACAAATCACATCTATTATGATATTTCTTTTCCATCCTTTTTTCAACCACTTTTTTGTTGATTTTTTCAGGGTGCTTTGTTACACAATGTTCTTCACTGTTTTCAATAAAGCAGCGCTTGATTGACATACTTGCTTACTCTAACACTAACGTCTTTCATTAATAATATGCTTATTATCTATATCTATATTAAGAACTTTAGGTTGAATTTTTTGGTAAGTGCTTTGTCTCGACATGTATACGTCGAGACACGAAGCGACCGATAATAAAATTCAGAGCACAAGAGCCCAATGACCAGCTATAAAAATATAGCAGCGAACGATGCTTGCGATTGATCAGGCGTGGCCAAGATTGATCTAAATGCGTACGTGATCATACAAGTTTTAGCGGATGATTTACCTTCCTTATAAAAGCTTAATATTAAAACTAATTACAACGAAATGTTCCTTCCTTTTGTATGTATAAAAGTTCCAAAAAACGGAGATAACTTAAATTAACAGAAAATTCCGCCGTAGGAAAGGAGCTTATCTCTAATGGAACATTTAATGGCTAATGAAGGATTATTATCTGCGATATTATTTGCGATCGGTTTTGCATGTCTAGCGCTTATCTTTAAAGCTAAACCAAATAATAATGAAAAATAATGTTTAAAACAGATAGATGTTGGTAATCATAATATTAATGGTTGAGTACTCCATCATTAAAAACTCCCCTTTTTTTCGCTACAGTGTAAAAGCTGTAGCGTTTTTATTAAGAGTCAAAATTCCAATTCTAAGTAATCAATGTAGGAGTATGTGTGGTTAGGCGTGCGAATTTGCTCTATGTGATCAATCAACTTCTCCAGACACATTTTCGTTCGAAAGGAAAGAATTTCGTCTTCAAGGATTGGTATATCAGTAATCATAACCTTCGATCCGCTTCGATGGTAAAACTCATAACTCGTAACTCTACTCATGATATCCCACCCTATTTTTAGTTAGATACCTAGTATTATGACGAAGAAGTTAAAAATTGACAATACTATGACAAAAATTATTGAAAAGTTTTGTCGATTTATTATTTCTTTCATCGAAGTCCTTTTCTTTTCGGTTTTTTTCCTGCATAATAAAACTGTAACCAAAACTGAGTGACTATTCAGTCTTAACGATTTAAGCAAGGAGAGAGCAGTTCGATGTACGAAATTAGAGATTCTTTATTAATTGAAAGCTATAAGAAAGCAGTAAAATTTGAACAAATAGATGAGACCTTTATAGCCATCTTAAAACAGGAATTAGAAAAGCGAGGAATCCCGTTATAAACGTTAACCACCGGTTAGCGTTTTTTATTTTTAAGGAAGCCTAGACGTCATCGTGGCCCTGCGTAAAATTAGTGTCACATGAAAAAATTGTCGTGCGGGTGCCAGGCACCCATAGAACGGTGCCTGGCACCAATTTGGGCACTCCCCCCCTTTTGGCTTTGCCTAAGACGAAAAAAAGCACCGCCATTAAGCGGTGCTTTCTATTCTTAGCTTAGCAATCTTCTGGTGTGCCCGCATTTTCAGCTGTGCGGAATGAAGAGCCACAGCCACAAGTAGCAACGGCATTCGGGTTTTCAATCGTAAACCCGCCACCCATCATGTTTTCTTTATAATCAATGACTACCCCTTCAAGGATACCTGCACTTTCGTTATCAACAACCACATTCAGGCCTGACTTTTCAAATGTCTTATCTTCGTCTGACACTTCTTTATCAAAGCCCATGCCATACGAAAGCCCACTACAGCCGCCACCTTTTACACCTACACGTAGTAGCAAACTGTCGTCTCCTTCTTCCTTCATCATATCTTTAATACGATCAACCGCCGCATCTGTAATTGTAATCATCTTTACACCTTCCTTTTTATGATCGTATTCCTTACCCTTAGTATACAAACGATCCATATCATTCTCAAGCGATACGCTTGCTACATGTTTATGCACACTTAGTACGCGGAGTACATTTCGCTTTCTTTTACATAACTATTTTTTAATAAGACGTTATGTTTCTCATCAATTTGTTGACTATATTTTAAAACAAGCGGGTGATTCATACCATGGATTAAAGCAGCAGTAACCATTTTTTTCCTCAACATTTCCAGTTGTGTGCGATCATCATAGTCCGTTTTTACCATATTCATCACCCCTTGAATTCTTATTATTTAAGGTAGTTATCGGACAACCTTACCTTATTTATATTTTACCTAAAGCGACTATTATTGACAAACATTTATTTCCACTTATTTTGACTTCTTTTCGGGAATTGTGTTTCATATTGTCGGAGAACATTTCTCTAAATGTCTATTTGCTCGTTTTTAGATTTCTTTTATTCTAATTTTTATCATATCACGTGCTTATCGTGCACTATGTAAAAAATGTCACAACTTTTAAATTTTAACTAAAACAAATGTAAAACGTACCTTAACCGCCTCCAACGATGTATTGCCCGCTATTTGCCAGAAGAACAAACGAGTTTCCACTTTCTTTCTGATTAGAGTTTCTGATAGTATAATAGAAGAATATTTTTTCATTTAACGTTCATTCCAATGATTACCAAAACAGGAAATACCCTGTAGAACGTGATATACTATACAAAAAATTATGGTTTTAGAACGGAGGACGAATATGACTACGCTATTGTCTGATACAAAAATGCAGGCCATCGCGGAAAAAATCCAACATGGCGAACGACTATCAATTGAAGATGGTCTTTACCTTTATGAATCACCTGATTTGCTTACGATTGGTCAGCTAGCGAATCAAGTGAATGAAAAGAAAAACGGTAAAAACGTCTATTTCATCGAAAATATGTACATCAACCCGACAAACGTCTGTGAAGCAAGCTGTGGTTTCTGTGGATTTAAGCGCAAACCTGGTGAAGAAGGCGCTTATACGATGGATGAAGAAGCTTTACTTAAATATGTTGCTGATCGTTGGAATGACAACATTCGTGAATTCCACATTGTCGGCGGTCATAATAACGAAGTGCCATTCGAATATTATGTGAATACCGTACGTACACTTAAGAAACATTATCCCCAATGTTCAGTCAAAGCATACACGGGAGCGGAAATTGAATTCTTCGCACGTCTAGCTGGCATTTCGATGAAAGAAGTGTTAGAAACGTTAATCGATGCAGGTCTTGACTCACTCACAGGTGGCGGTGCTGAAATTTTATCAGAACGTTATCGTGCGAAAATGAGTCCAGATAAGGCTTCAACGGATTTATGGCTAGAAGCACATGAGACGGCTCATAACCTTGGCCTACGCACTCATGCAACGATGCTTTACGGCAGCATTGAAACACTAGAAGAGCGCCTCATTCATATGGATCGCCTTCGCCAGCTGCAAGACCGTACGAACGGATACATGGTCTTTATTCCACTTGCGATGCAACCAAAGAGCGTCAATTCAGGACTACAACGCCGTACATCAGCACATGATGACATGCGCACACTTGCGATTAGTCGCTTAATGCTTGATAACTTTGATCATATTAAAGCGTACTGGATTAACATCGGTCCACAACTAACTCAAATGGCATTATCATTCGGTTCAGATGATATCCATGGAACGTTGATTGAAGAACGTATCTCTCACTCTGTGGGTGCGTTAACATCACAAGGAATCACAAGAGCTGAACTTATGCACTTAATCAAAGGTGCAAACAAACAGCCAGTCGAACGTGATACGTTTTATAATATTATTAAAGAATATTAATCCATTAAAAAAAGGGGCATGCTCGGCAAAGGGCGCTGAAAAAGTGTGAAATTCACTTTTTCAGCGCCCTTTATGTAATGTGCGAAGCCGTTGCATCTTTTAAAAAAAGCTTGCTACGAGTGGGTTTCTCGTAGCAAGCGAGCAACGTGCGGAGCCATTACTCTTCCTGAATTGGCCTGCCTGCTACTTCTTCAGCAGTCTCGTTCGGCATGCTCCCTTTTTTTATGTGTTAAAAGAATTTCTTTTGATCGCGTTCTTCTTTTAAAATTTCAACCGCTTCACGGAATCGTTGTGAGTGGACCACTTCACGCTCTCGCAAAAACTTCAAGCCATCATTTAAATCAGGGTCATCCGACATATCGATAATCCATTGATAGGTTGCACGCGCTTTTTCTTCGGCGGCAATATCTTCATACAGATCTGCAATCGGATCCCCTTTTGCTTGAATGTAAGCTGCCGTCCATGGCACACCTGAGGCATTCGCATAAAAGAGTGCCCGGTCATGCTCGGCATAATGATCTCCAAGCCCTGCTTCCTTCATCTGCTCAGGTGTTGCATCCTTTGTTAACTTATAGATCATCGTTGCAATCATCTCAAGATGGGCAAACTCTTCCGTTCCAATATCCGTGAGTAGCCCAACGACTTTATCAGGTATCGTATAGCGCTGATTTAAATAACGGAGGGCGGCTGCTAGCTCTCCATCAGCCCCACCATATTGCTCGACTAAAAATTTTGCTAACATCGGATTACATGTGCTTACTCTCACCGGGTACTGAAGTTTTTTCTCGTACGTCCACATCCACGAATCTCCCCCTTTTAGATTCTATATCTGCCACGGCCACGGTGCGTCGTTCCAGTCCCACGGATAACCGCTATAACTTTTTCCATACTGTTGCAGTGGTCCATAGATCTGTTCAACCTTATTTCTTAACGTCCGGCTTTGATAGGATAATTGGTTGAATTGGTTGATCGCTTCCGCATCGGTTGGGTGCGTATCAAGATAGAGAGTCAAGTCAACAAGAGCAAAGTCAACGGCCTGTAACTCCTCTAACAGTTGGTAAAATTCTTGTGGGAGCTGTTTTTGCGCCATTGTTATCCCTCCCTTTTTTCCTTATGTTGAATACCTTCATAAGGGTCATATAACGCTGGCCATAATGTTCCGGCATATAACGCTTCACGAAGCTGATATTGCTGCAATCCTTCAGGCTGAAATCCCATATAAAGGTGTGGAGGTGTTGAGTAGGCTTTCACCTTGATTGGCGGGCACGGGTCAAAGGGGCTTATATACGGATGGTAATATTTCCATCGGCTAAAATGTTGCATGATGCTCCTCCTTCGCTGTTGTATCTTGCTGCCATTTAGACTATATGCAGGGGACAGAATGAGTAGAACAGTAGAGTGTGGGCGGTTCCCCTGAGGGCTACGGATAAGCGCGGATCTTATACCTCGTTCGGGGTGTAACGGTTTCTCGGTCCCGGCGTTGCGGTCCCTCCTTCCGCTCTTTCCCATAAAAAAGAGGCACAATCATCTGTACCTCCAATACACTATAACGGGAATGTCCCTTTAAAAATCGTTTCCGCTGGTCCTGTCATAAGGACTTTCCCTTCGCTTGTCCATGTAATGTTTAAATCGCCACCAAGCAAATGAACAATGACCTCTTGATCACGCGCAACTTTTTCATTTAATGCCGCTGCGACAACGGCTGCACATGCCCCGGTACCACACGCTTGAGTAATCCCAGAACCTCGTTCCCACACGCGGAAGTGCAGTTCTTTTTCGCTGACGACTTCAACAAATTCAACATTGACCCATTCAGGGAAAAGCTCATGTTTTTCTAGACGCGGTCCTACGCTTGTAACAGGCGCCTCGTCAATGGTATCGACAAAAAAGATCACATGCGGATTCCCCATCGACACCGCCGTCATTGCTAACGTCTCCCCGTCTAATTCAAGCGGTTCAGCAATCACTTCTGCTTCAGGATCGCCAAGCATCGGTAAGTCCTTGCGCTTTAAGCGTGGCTCTCCCATATCAACAGTGACAAGGTCAACATTTTTTCCATCCTCTGTGTGGACAGTCGCCTCAACAAGCCCAGCTAATGTTTCTATTTTAAAGGTACGCTCATTTACATAACCATGCTCATACGCGAATTTTGCGACACAGCGTAGACCGTTCCCACAATTTTTTGCCTCAGAGCCATCGTTATTGAAGATTCGCATTTTCACCGGAGCCATTTCTGACGGACATACTAGAATCAAACCGTCCGAGCCAATACCAGTATGAACATCTGCTACCTTTACGGCTATGTCTGCTAAGCGCTCCTCCGGCAACGATTCTTTAAAAAGATCGACATAGATGTAATTATTTCCTAACCCATGCATTTTTGTAAAAGCAAATTCCATCGTTATCCCTCATTTCCGTAAGCTTTCATTCGTCCAAAAATAGTCATCATCCGCCTCTAAAATTGTCATCCTGCCGTTGCAGCATGGCATAATCAAAAGCGTCTTTATCCCTTCCTTCGCCCGCTCTAGCATCTCTTGTTTCATATTCGTGAGCACATTTTCACTACCGCAATACGGGCATTCCTGAATATAAATATCATCGTACATCCGCTCATAAGGCCAAGCATTTTCAAATGGAATCAACCGAACGCACCCCTTTTTGTATTTTGTAATGAGTATAACGAACGCCACCGGAAATGTCATCATTAACAAAGAGAATGTTCAGCACAACCGATCAATAATATCGACGGATGGCAACCATTCTCCCTCCTCGAATCAACTTCTTCTCCTCAGGGAAACTAACCCTTAAGCTTAATCCTAAGGCGGTGCGAGTAAGCCTAATTCACCGATGGTTCTCCTCCGCTGGCGCACTCCGCCCCTTTACAATTTAAAAAAACACCTAGCACAACTAGGTGTTTTAAAACATCGGGTTCTCTTCTAAATATTGATAGATATTCTTAACAAGTTCATCGCTTGTCTCACCTGAAACAAACTCACCATTGACCAAGGCAAAGTGCGTACGCGCACAGTGTCCACAACTACCTAAACAACCGTATTCTATCACATCAAGATTCGGGTCACGCTCTAGCTCTTCTAACGCTTTTTGAGACCCGCTTGCTAGATTACTTAAACAAAATTCAATAATTGGTTTCATTTCAAGTTCACCTCTTAACCACTCTGCCCCTATCCTATCATAAGTATAAACATTTGTCGAAGTGGGGGTGCCAGGCACCTGTTAAGCGGTGCCTGGCACCCTATAAAACAATTTCCATAAAATTGTTGTTAAATTGACACAAACTCGTTATAATCATAAATGACCAGGGTCACTTTTTTTAGGGGAGTCAATTATGGGGCGAAAAACCAAAAAGCAACAAACGAAAGAAAAAATTATAAATGCAGCGATTACACTCTTCCGTGAACAGGGATTCGATACGACTACCGTCAAGCAAATTACCGAAGAAGCAAAGGTTGCAAAGGGAACTTTTTTTAATTATTTTCCGACAAAAGAGTCGGTCATGCAATCGCTTGCAGAGGAACGATTCGAACTCGTCACGGATTATATGCAGCAACAGCATATTAAAAAACTACCGCTCCACTTACAAATTAAAGCATACCTAACCTACATCCTAGAAGATTACGACATCAACCCATTACTCACGAGAAAGGTATGGACACATGTCGTCCAAGCCGAAGAATCATTGATTCAAGACTGGTCAATGCTACTAACGAGAGGAATCAATCGAGGAGAAATTGACCCAAGTATAAACATAGAGCGATGGGCAGAAATCTTAAACAGCCACTTTTATTATGCGTTAACGATGTACACCAACGAACAATCACAAGACGTCTTCCTTACAAAAGTGATGGCCTTAATTGAAACAAGCATGAACGGAATAAAAGGAAAAAGGGGAAATCAGGAAATGCAAAAAATAGTACTACTAGGCGGTGGCTATGGCAACATGCGCATTTTGCAGCGCCTACTTACCAATGACTTGCCGAGCGACGTTCAACTCACACTCATCGACAGATTACCTTATCATTGCTTAAAAACGGAATATTATGCATTGGCGGCTGGAACAGAATCAGATCATCATTTACGTGTCTCCTTTCCAAACGATCCGCGATTAGAAATCAAGTACGGTAACATTTCTTCGGTCGACCTAGATGGAAAAACAGTCCACATTGATGGACAGGATGAGGCAATTAACTACGACACACTGATTATTGGTCTAGGCTGTGAAGATAAATACCATAATGTTCCTGGCGCTCGTGAGGAGACATTAAGCATTCAAAGCATGGAAGATACACGAAAAACAGGCGAAACTCTAAACAATGTCCGCCCACAAGGTGTCGTATCGATTGTTGGCGGTGGGCTCAGCGGTGTCGAGCTTGCGAGTGAATTACGCGAAAGTCGTCCTGATTTAACAATTAAGTTATTTGATCGTGGTGACATCATTTTATCGATGTTCCCTTATCGTTTAAGCAACTACGTTCAAAACTGGTTCATCAATCACGGTGTTGAAGTCATCAACAAATCAAACATTACAAAAGTTGAAAAACATGCGCTTTATAACCATGATGAGCGCATTGAAAGTGATGCCATCATTTGGACGGCAGGGATTCAACCCAACCGTGTTGTCCGTGAAATGGATGTTGAAAAAGACCAGCAAGGCCGGGTAAAACTGACCCCTCACCATCACCTACCGAATGATGAAAATGTCTTTGTGGTCGGTGACTGTGCGAGCCTTCCTCATGCACCAAGTGCACAACTTGCAGAAGGACAAGGCGAGCAAATTGTCACTGTCTTGAAAAAACGTTGGAAAAATGAACCATTACCTGAAACATTCCCGACAATCAAATTAAAAGGTGTACTTGGTTCATTAGGTAAAAAACACGGCTTCGGTCTTATGGGTGAACGCACCCTGCTCGGTCGAGTGCCACGTGTAATGAAAAGTGGCGTCCTCTGGATGTATAAATATCATTCAGGTTGATCTAAAATAAAATTAAGGTGCAGTTGGTCCCCTTCTAGGGCCCCTGCACCTCATTTCATTACAGATAGCTTTCGATTTTTTCATAAATCGTTTTCAAACGAGGATTCCCCTCAGCGACAATGTCGTCATTAAACACCACGACTGGATAGATGAGATCCTCTGCGATGATCCGCTTTGTCATCTGTTCTTCGGCTTGATTTTGCGGCTGATAGAGGTCGACATAGTGGAACACAACCTCAGCATCAGGGTATTTTCTTTGAATCGCCGCCTCGAGCCACTCCTTCGTTTCCCAAGACGAAGGTAAGTGAACACAGCTTGCACACTTCTCCTCTGCTCCATAAACCGTAAATTCTAAATGAGTCATCAAATATTCTCCCCACTTCCTCAAACGATCCTTATTATTTTTCTAATCTTCAGACAGGACTGTGTACATGAATGTATTTCAGTACCATGGCCACCAACGTACAATTATGACCATTTTCTTTATCATACCTTCAGGTTGCGCTCACAGCAATCATTTGAGCAACTTTTTAACGTTTTTTGTTTAGAAATATGAAAAAACAGGTGCGTAATCATAGATTTTTTTGTTTTTGGATATTATAATTGAAGTAAAGAAAGGAGTGTTATCTATGTCAACAAGTACTGAAATGACAGAACAAGTACAAGAAGTATTAGAGAAATTACGTCCATTCTTACTACGTGATGGTGGGGACGTTGAGCTAGTAGATATCGAAGACGGCATCGTTAAAGTCCGTTTAATGGGAGCTTGCGGTTCTTGCCCAAGTTCAACAATTACACTAAAAGCAGGTATCGAGCGTGCATTGCTTGAAGAAGTACCTGGCGTTAAAGAGCTTGAACAAGTATTTTAATTAAGAAAATCCCTATGGTGCTTAGCATCATAGGGATTTTTTTGGTTCTAAGTCAAATGTTGGGGTAGGCTATGTGCCTACTCCCTACCCTATATGACTTTGAATTCCTTTCCATTGATGATGGAGTAA
>NZ_JAHPIV010000003.1:0-74179 GCF_019039105.1 Desertibacillus haloalkaliphilus
AAGTATATAGGACAGTAAGAGTTACGTGTTTTTTTATGCCCAAATTTTCACGAAACCCCAACAAATATTATAGAGCCATTTTTAGAGACAAAAAAATAACAGCACAGAGATGAACCGTCTGTCCTGTCAGTATTCTAATATACTATTTCTTAATGAAGCACCTCTTCAATATGAAGGTCCTGCATTGTTATTAACTTCAATACTTCTCCTGTCGTTACCAGCTTAACGATAGGTCGTGTCGGTGCTTGTTGGTCGATATAAAGAATATCAGCTTCTTCACCATTAGATAAACGAACGCGCGTTCCGATCGAAAAATTCAAAAGACTATTGAGAAGCGTCTGAACGACACGATGGTCTAACTGCCCAAATTGATCTTTTGAGATCAGCTCAAGCACTTTAAATGGTGATTGCTTTGAACGATAATAGCGCTCAGAGGTCATCGCATGATATATATCAGCAACTGCGCAAATCTTGCTATTCTGATGATTCTTTTTGGCTGTTGTCCCTAGGGGGTAGCCACTACCATCCTCGCGCTCATGATGCTGTAATACAGCTAGAAGCACTCGCTCTGAAACACCTGTTATCCCTTTTAACATTTGGTAACTATAAATCGGGTGCTTTTTAACCTCTTCATACTCTGCAGCATATAGGGCGCCTTTTTTCCTTAGGACCGTTTCAGAGATTCTTGCCATCCCACAATCACAAAGTGCACCAGCAATCCCTAACTCTATCCATTCCCCTTTAGTTAAGCCGATTTTCTTACCTAAATAGGCCGATAAAATGCTAACTGCAACCGCATGATGGTATAAATAGTCTTCCTTCGTCTGATAATGGTGAAGCGAAAACACATGGGATGGATGGCGAATCACTTCTTCGAGCAGCGGCATGATGAGAGCTCGAATATTTATGATTTCAATCTTTTTACCAGACTGCCATGATTTAAATTCCTTTTTATAATTGTTAACTGCCTGTAAATATAGTTCTATGAAAGTTTTTTGTTTTGTTGGTGTTGATTCCACCCTTTCTTCGGTGATTTCAGGAGGACGAAAATCGTCTCCATTAATTAATTTGTCCTCGACAATAACGGAATCAATTAAAAAAGCATCAAGAACTTGCAAGTGCTCTTCGGTTAACACAGTTTTTTTGCGTACCAGCGGGTGATTTGTTAATGCTTTTACATCTTCAGCTAAAATACAGCCTTCTTGAAGCTGCTTAGTTTTTACCTTCATATGAATCTCCTCTTAAAAACGATATAGACTAAGGATATATCGTTATAATATAAAAACAGGCCACGGGCGGTCATAGTACTTTATACATGAATGACGAACATACTCTAGTTATTAACTACTAGTATATCGTAAAAAAAAGAGGAATTCAGTAATTATTCCTCTTTTTTCACTCATCTATTCATCTGTCTCATCTTCAGTAGTCGGTTGATTCACCTCTTCGATATCATCAGTGGTGCCCTCCTCAGTCAGTTGCTCTTCCTCTGACTGGGACTCTTCAGTCTCATCGACGTCTTCATCATCAATATTGACTTTAGCCACCGTTGAAACTTCCTCGTCATCGCCAACACGGATTAAGCGTACACCCTGAGTGTTACGGCCTGTTGTTGAAATATCATCAATATGAAGACGAATAACTATACCACTTGCCGTAATAATCATCAGATCCTCATCTTGAGATACGATCTTCAATGCAACAACAGTTCCATTTCTATCGGTTAAGTTACACGTCTTAATCCCTTTACCGCCACGGTTTTGAATACGGTATTCTTCAACTGGTGTGCGCTTACCGTACCCTTTATCCGTTACGATGAGTACATCATGATGGCTTTCAACGATATCCATGCCGACAACACAGTCATCTTCGCTTAAGGTCACCCCTTTTACACCGGCAGCGGTACGTCCCATTAAGCGTACATCCTCTTCATGGAAACGAATGGTCATACCAAGTTTTGTACCAATCATCATCTCTTGATTTCCATCGGTGAGACGAACACCATGCAATTCATCATCTTCTTTTAAGTTTATTGCAAATAATCCACCTTTGCGGATATTAGCAAATGAAGATAGCTGTGTTCGCTTGGAGACACCACGTTTAGTCGTGAAGAAGAGGTAATGGTCATCTTTAAACTCTTCAATTGGTATGACCGTACTAATATACTCTCCTTGCTCAATTTGAAGAAGGTTTATGATTGGAATTCCTTTTGCTGTACGTCCAAGCTCAGGTATCTCATAGCCCTTCAAACGATACACTTTTCCTTTATTGGTAAAGAATAAAATCGTATGGTGTGAGTTTGTCGTAAATAGATGTTGAACAAAGTCATCATCATTTGTCCCCATCCCTTGAATTCCCTTACCACCACGTTTCTGACTACGATACGTTGATATCGGCAGGCGTTTGATATACCCATGGTGTGTAATCGTGATGACAACGTTTTGTCTAGGAATTAGATCCTCATCCTCAAATGAATCATCACCAACAGTAATCTCTGTGCGGCGTTCATCATTGAACTTCTCTTTCACTTCTACGAGTTCTTCACGAATAATTTCGAGAACCTTTTCTTCGTCAGCTAGTATCGCTTTTAATTCGGCAATACGAGCTGTTAGTTCTGCATATTCATTTTCAATTTTATCGCGCTCTAGCCCTGTTAAACGCTGTAAACGCATATCTAAAATCGCTTGTGCTTGATCGTAACTTAGAGAGAAATTCTCCATCAGTCCATTACGAGCAATTTCAGTTGTTTGCGAGTTACGGATCAAGGAGATCACTTCATCGAGATGATCAAGTGCGATACGTAAACCTTCTAAAATATGTGCTCGAGCTTCCGCTTTGCGCAATTCAAATGCTGTTCTTCGCTTAATAACAACCTTTTGATGTTCAAGGTAGTGATACAAACACTCTTTTAAGTTTAGAACCTTCGGCCTTCCCTCAACAAGCGCAAGCAAATTAATGCCGAAACTTGTCTGAAGTGCGGTTTGTTTAAATAAGTTATTTAATAGCACATTCGCATTGGCATCACGTCGGACTTCTATGACGATTCTCATTCCGTTTCGGTCAGATTCGTCACGGAGGTCCGTAATACCTTCAATCTTTTTATCACGGACAAGCTCTGCTATTTTTTCAATCAACTTGGCTTTATTCACTTGATATGGAATCTCATTTACGATAATTTTTTGCTTACCGTTTGCTTGCTCTTCAATTTCCGTTTTTGCTCTAAGTGTTATCGAGCCTCGCCCTGTTTGATAGGCTTTTCTAATTCCAGATCGACCGAGAATTTCAGCTCCTGTCGGGAAATCTGGTCCAGGAATAAACTCCATTAACTCTGGAATACTAATATCAGGATTTTTACTAAGCTCAAGAACCCCATCAATCACTTCCCCTAGTTGGTGCGGGGGAATATTTGTTGCCATACCAACAGCGATACCTGACGCCCCGTTCACCAGCAGGTTAGGAAAACGTGCAGGTAAGACAACGGGCTCTCTTTCAGAACCATCATAGTTGTCTTGATAGTCAATCGTATCTTTATTAATATCACGAACCAATTCCATTGAGATTTTCGACATTTTTGCTTCTGTATAACGCATCGCTGCCGCTGCATCTCCATCGATTGAACCGAAGTTACCATGTCCGTCTACTAACATATAGCGGTAACTGAAATCCTGCGCCATCCGCACCATCGTCTCATATACAGCTGAATCACCATGTGGATGGTACTTACCAATAACCTCTCCAACGATACGAGCTGATTTCTTATATGCCTTATCAGGTGTCATTCCTAGTTCATTCATCGCAAACAAAATCCGACGATGAACTGGTTTTAACCCATCCCTAACATCAGGAAGAGCACGACTTACGATTACACTCATTGCATAATCCATAAAAGACGACTTCATCTCTTGACTAATATTTATTTCTTTAACTCTGGATTGCTCCATGTCAGCCATCTAGTTAACCTCCATAACATCCATTCATCTTCTTAAACGACGTTTGCTAAAACATGATCTTCATTTAGTTTGTCCAGCCCATGATTTAGATGTCTAAGTTCTTCACATACTGAGCATTCTCTTGAATAAAGTCACGGCGCGGTTCAACACGGTCGCCCATTAACACTTCAAAGATTTCATCAGCTTTCATCGCATCCTCTAACGTCACTTGTAGGAGCGTTCTCGTTTCAGGGTCCATTGTTGTCTCCCATAATTGTGCTGGATTCATTTCACCTAGACCCTTGTATCGCTGAAGCCCTGGCTTCGGTGTCTCAGATAAGGTCGAATAGATATTTTCCATCTCTTTGTCATTATAGGCATAATGCACAGTCTTACCTTGTGAAATTTTATATAATGGTGGTTGCGCAATATAGACATAACCTTTTTCAATTAACTCACGCATATAACGGTAGAAAAAGGTAAGGATTAATGTACGAATATGAGCACCATCGACATCGGCATCTGTCATAATAATAATCTTTTGATAACGTGCTTTTTCAATATCGAACTCATCACCAATACCGGTACCAAGTGCTGTAATAATTGCACGAATTTCATTGTTAGCGAGAATTTTATCAAGTCTCGCCTTTTCTACATTAATGATCTTCCCGCGCAAAGGCAAAATTGCCTGAAAGTGTCGATCTCTACCCTGCTTAGCGGAACCACCAGCTGAATCCCCCTCAACAATGTAGATTTCACTGATTGAAGCGTCTCTTGATGAGCAATCCGCTAATTTTCCTGGTAATGAACTTACTTCTAGTGCACTTTTACGTCGCGTGAGCTCACGCGCCTTCTTCGCTGCTTCGCGCGCTCTTGACGCCATAAGTCCTTTTTCCACGATTTTCTTTGCAACCACTGGGTTTTCAATTAAGAATCGCGAGAAATGCTCGGTAAAGAGAGAATCAGTAATTGTTCGTGCTTCACTATTTCCTAGCTTTGTTTTCGTCTGTCCTTCAAACTGTGGATCAGGAATTTTTACCGAGATAATTGCCACTAACCCTTCACGAACATCATCACCAGAAAGGTTCGGGTCATTTTCTTTAAATAAATTATTTTTTCTTGCGTAATCATTAATCACACGCGTGAGGCCTGTTTTAAAGCCCGACTCATGGGTTCCGCCTTCATGCGTGTTAATGTTGTTAGCAAATGAATATATATTTCCGGAAAACCCGTCATTGTATTGAACAGCGATTTCGACTTGAATGGATTCGCGTTCGGCTTCAATAAAAATCGGCGGCTCATGAAGAGCTTCTTTCGAACGATTGAGATGCTCAACAAAGGAAGCAATACCACCTTCATAATAATAATCATTTTTCTGGCCATCTGGACGATTGTCGATCGTCTTTATCGTTAAGCCTCGGTTTAAAAATGCCAATTCACGTAAGCGTGAGGTTAACATGTCATATTCGTATTCTGTTGTTTCTGTAAAGATTTCTGGGTCAGGCTTGAAACGGATCTTCGTTCCACGTTTCTCGGTAGCACCGATGATTTTAAGATCTGCCTGAGGGATCCCGCGTTCAAATCTTTGATAATAAATATTTCCTTCACGGTGAACTTCCACTTCAAGTTCAGTTGAAAGAGCATTTACAACCGATGCACCAACACCATGTAGACCACCAGATACCTTATAACCGCCGCCACCAAATTTACCGCCAGCATGAAGGACCGTCATAATCACTTCAACAGCTGGTCGACCCATTTTTTCATGAATCCCTACCGGAATTCCACGACCATTGTCTTCAACGGTAATACTATTATCCTCTTCAATTGTAACTGTGATCGTGTCACAATAACCAGCCATGGCTTCATCGATACTATTGTCTACAATTTCCCAGACTAAATGGTGAAGACCTCTGGCACTTGTCGAACCAATATACATTCCCGGGCGCTTCCGTACTGCCTCTAGCCCTTCTAGTACTTGAATTTGACTTTCATCATAAGAATTTTGATCGATTGTCAATTTCTTCACCTTCACTTCTTTACTCAGCAACTTTTAATTGCTGTTATTAATAAATTTCAATGTAATTTACCTAAAACGTATGTTAAGCCCCGAATAACAACGGAGCTTAAGAAAAAAGTTACTAACAAAAAAACAAAAAGAGGCTTTAGCCACTTGTGATAATTTTTGATCCTATTCTTGTTGTGAATCAATATCTGCGTAACTATCGAATTCTGAAATGACTTGAGCTCTTCGCTTTAATGTAACGGACGAAATCGGGGAAAAATAAACGTGTTCTTCAGTGACAACAATGGACTTTGTTAGATCTTCCGAAATCTCAATAATTTGGTTCGATTTACGAAAAGCATCTAGAAAGTCTGTTGTATCACTAGAGGTGTTTTCCATTTCACTATCCAAAATCGCAACGACATCCTTAGACCGAATGACAGTATCTCCCCCTAAATGAATAAACAAGTGTCCACCTCATTTCACTTTATTAATTTCGCCTTGCTTGACGAGATAAGTTGCTGCTTGATCAAGTGTCTCATGGTCAATGCCATCCACACTTGTAGTTGTAACAAAAGTTTGGATTTTACCTTGAATGGTATTTAACAAATGTGATTGCCTGTAATCGTCTAATTCCGATAACACATCATCAAGAAGTAAGATTGGGTATTCACCGACTTTGGAATGAATTAATTCAATTTCGGCTAATTTAAGAGAAAGAGCAGTCGTACGCTGCTGTCCTTGTGAACCAAACGTTTGGACATCCTTACCGTTCACAGTGAATCCAACATCATCCCGATGCGGGCCGACAAGTGATGTCCCGCGACGGATTTCTTTATCCTTGACACCTTCAAAAGCCGTAAATAGTTCTTCTTCTATGTTCGTCAAATCCATCTCTTCTGATACGTTAAAAGATGGTTTATATTGTAAAATTAACTTCTCCTTGCCACGGCTAATATCAAAATGAATTTGCTCGGCCCACGATTGTAATCGTTGCAAAAATTCAAAGCGCCTCTTTACGACATTAGCAGCAGCTGTCACAAGCTGGGTCGTCAAGACATCGAGCATCGCTTCATTCTGGCGATTCTTATAGAGGTCCTTCAGCAAGTGGTTCCGTTGCTTAAGTACTTTGTTGTAAATCCCTAAGTGGTACAAATAAACAGGATTAATTTGACCAATCTCCATATCAATAAAACGACGCCGTACTTGCGGACTTCCCTTAACTAGATTTAAATCTTCAGGTGCAAACATCACAACGTTAAACGCGCCGATATACTCACTCAATTTACGTTGTTCTAACGCATTTAATTTAACCTTCTTCCCTTTTGAAGAAATAATGACGCTTAATGATAACGATCCGCTCCGCTTTTCTACTCTACCTTCTATTTTACCATATTCTCGGTCCCAACTGATAAGATCTTTATCACGGGACGTTCGATGTGATTTTGCCATCGCTAGGACATAAATGGCTTCCATCACATTTGTTTTCCCTTGGGCATTTTCACCAAGGATCAAATTTACTTTGTTATCAAATTTAATTGATGTTTGTCCATAATTACGATAGTTCGCCAATTGTAGTTCTTTTATATGCAAAGGGATGCCCCCTTTTTCAAACTGAAAATAAATAAAATCTTATGAAACAACAACGAATGTTCCGATATCAGGAATATCAACTTCATCTCCAGCATAAAGTTTCTTCCCACGTCGTTGTTCTTGTTCTCCGTTTAAATAGACGTCATATTCCGATAAAAACCATTTAGCCATCCCCCCAGTATCAATGACAGCCGCTTCTTTTAATAATTGTCCTAATGTGATGTACTCGGTTGTTATTTTGATTTCTTCTGCCATCTCGACTCACTCGCTTTCTAATGTTTTGTTCAGGTAGCTAAACAGTCCTTCACCATCAACAAGACTGTAACGCTGATTTGCGGCTCACTAATGAGAAACGATCTTTCACACCAATGAGCCGCAAATCAACAATTATTCATACGTAAATAGAAGGTAAAAAAGTCTATATAGTGTCTATTGTACTAAACTTTATCGTTCTTCGCCAATACATTTCACTTAGCGAGGCATTGACATTGAAAAAAGGCTGTCTGAGCAAGTAGTCACCGCCCCATGTCATGTAGAGATACGAGGTGAACACCAATTTCTCAGACAGCCTCCATTTTTATTTTCTAGTATGTCCGAACAGGTGAGAACAAATGTAAGGTGTTGTCATTGTCTACCGGACGAACAACAAATGGACTCATGGCCCCTGTAAAAACGATATGGATTTCTTCGCTATCAATAACTTTCAAGGCATCAATCACGTTTTTGCCGTTAAAGGAAATACGTAATTCTTCTCCTTGTATTTCTTTACTCTGCACTTCCTCAGTTACTTTTCCTACTTCTGGAGTAATTGAGGTGATTTCGATTGCACCATGCTCTAATGTTTTTAAATTGATGACATTATTCTTACCCTCTCTCGAAAGAAGCAATGCCCTCTCAAGAGTTTGTAATAATCCTTTCGTTTGCAGCGTAAGATCTGTTTTAGAGTGTGTTGGAATCATGTTTTTCGTTACTGGATATTTGCCATCAAGTAAACGCGAGAAAAATAGTAAATTCTTCAATTTAAATAGCACTTGATTTTCAGTAACAACAATATCAATCAGCTCATCAGAGTCATCAAGAACTTTGCTCAACTCATTTAAACTCTTCCCAGGGATCACAACATTTGAAAACTGCAGACTTTCAACATTTGTTTCAATCACAGCTTTCCTCATTGCTAAACGGTGACTGTCTGTTGCAGTACAACTCAACGTCCCGCCTTCCGCTTCAAAGTTTACACCTGTTAACACCGGGCGTGTTTCCTGAGTGGACACTGCAAACCCCGTTTGTCGAATGATGTTTTTTAATAAGTCTTGTTGCATACGAAATGTATTGTCTTCTTCAACTTGTGGCAAGCGAGGATACTCTTCTGGATCCAATCCGTTTAAGTTGAAGACAGAAGACCCTGCACGTAATGTCGTTGCAAACTGGTCTTGGACAATAATTTCAATTTGGCCTTCGGGTAACTTCTTTACTATTTCAGCAAAAAATTTGGCCTGTAAAACGATGCTTCCAGGTTCAATCACTTTAACTAATTCCTTATCATCCTGTTCAGTCGGGATAAAACTTTCAATCGAAATATCAGAGTCACTACCAGTTAATGTTACTCCTGTTTGGTCGGCATGAATCTTAATCCCTGTTAAGATCGGAATTGTTGTTCGAGATGATACAGCTTTTGTGACATGCTGAACGCTATGTACGAAATGTTCACGAGCGATAACAAAATGCATAATGAAACTCCTTTATTATTATTATTTATTTAATTAATAGTAATAGTACTAGGGCCTGTGGGTTTGTGGAAAAGTAGTAATATAACCAATAGATATAGCCTATACACATGTGGATAATGTGTGCATAGGCTTAACTTAGTTATACACATAAGGATAGACTTTTATTTTTGAAAAGAGGCTCAAAATCTATGATCGCAATTTCTCGATAATGTCATCAATTTGTTTTTTCAAGTCATCATCACTAGAGAGTAACTTTGAGATTTTTTCGTGTGCATGGATGACTGTCGTGTGATCACGCCCGCCAAATTCGCCACCAATCTTGGGTAGAGAGGCATCCGTTAACTCTCTCGATAGATACATGGCGATTTGTCTTGGAAATGCGACGGTTTTCGTTCTTTTTTTTGCTTTAAAATCTTCTAACTTTACACTAAAGTGCTCACCGACTGTTTTTTGGATATCAACAATCGTAATTACTTTTGGCTTAGAGTTAGGGATAATATCTTTTAGAGCCTCCGCTGCTAGATCGGCATTCATATCTTGGTTAATAAGAGATGAATAGGCGACTACGCGTATTAATGCCCCTTCTAGTTCACGGATATTCGTATCTATTTGGTTAGCGATATAAAGCATGACCTCATTAGGGATATCGAGGTTTTCCGCCTTTGCTTTTTTTCGTAGAATCGCAATTCGAGTTTCTAAGTCTGGCGGTGTGATATCGGTAATGAGACCCCACTCAAACCGTGAGCGTAGTCGGTCCTCTAATGTCGGAATTTCCTTTGGCGGTCGATCACTAGAGATAACAATTTGCTTACTTTCCTCATGCAAGGCATTAAACGTATGGAAAAATTCCTCTTGTGTTTGTTCTTTTCCAGCAAGAAACTGAATATCATCTATTAGCAGCACATCAACGTTTCGATATTTATTGCGGAAATTGACTGCTTTATTATCCCGAATCGAATTAATAAACTCATTCGTGAATTTTTCTGATGATAGATAGACGACCTTAGCATTTGGATTATGGTCAATCACATAATGACCAATTGCATGCATTAAATGCGTTTTCCCTAAACCAACTCCCCCATAAATAAATAACGGGTTATACGCTTTCGCTGGTGCCTCAGCTACAGCTAATGAAGCCGCATGAGCGAAGCGGTTCCCTGACCCGATAACAAATGTGTTAAACGTATATTTTGGGTTCAGCATGCTTTTGGGAATCTCATTATTGGCTTGATCAGCTTCCTGTGGTGCTTTTTGAACCTGTTGTTCAACGGTAAATTCATCATCTAGTTGATTCTGGGGAATAATAAACTTAACCGCTAGTTTAGACCCGGTAATTTCATTAAGCGTTTCTGAAATTAACGTAGAATAACGGTTTTCTAGCCAGTCCCTGGCGAATTCATTTGGAGCAGTAATTGTAATCGTATCCTGATCAATTGCGTTTGCTTTTGTTGCTTTTAACCAAGTTTCAAAACTCGGTTTACTTACTTTTGTTTCGATTTCAGCCAACGCTTTATCCCATAAATCGGCGATATTCTCCAAAAGGTGCCCCTCCTTTTTGCTTAAAAGTCATAATCTATGAAAAAAGGTAATGAGCTAAAACAATGCAAACAATAGTAGCTGTACACCTTTTGTATAACCCCGTGGAAACTAATGAATAATTATAAATCACAACTTTTATGTGGAATAATATATAATATAGTAGAAAAATGACATATACTCATTTTCAACAAGTTGTGGACAAGCTTTACAAACAGCTTTAGAGAACTGTCCACAAAGTTACCCACAGACTGTGGATATTAATATGTCCCAAAATAGTTTTCCACGAGTGAAAACAAATACATAATAGCAAAATTAATCAGTTAAGGCAAGGTTTTTGGACGTTTATCCACAACACTCTATACCTTGTGTATTGGTATTATCCACAACACTAGATGATGTGTATATCCTGTCGATAAATTTGAGGACGGGAAAAAATATGTCGAAAAACGTTATCCACAGGCGAGTGATGTCTATATGTACAAAGAAGTTATTAAGTTGCGATCGAAGGTATTGTCATTTTTTTTGGCTATCTCGAGGAGGTTATTTATTAGAGAGGGAGAAATTGTCGGGCGGGATATTTAAAAATAGAGTAGATTTTTTATTAATTACAAAGTAAAATGGATCTTTGTAAAGAACTCTAGGTCTTATACGCATTGATAAAGGAGTTTTTACGATTGTTGATCATTATAAATGATTTAAATTTGATTTGAACTTGACATTTGCCTTTGAATTTCCTTATAATTTACAAGAATGTCTATGTTGAGTTTATCCTCAGGGAGGTGTTATAAATGAAAAAACCTACTTTCCAACCTAATAATCGTAAGCGTAAAAAAGTACACGGTTTCCGTGCGCGCATGAGCACAAAGAACGGCCGTAAAGTTTTGGCTCGTCGCCGTCGTAAAGGGAGAAAAGTATTATCTGCATAGGCCACTGATTGTCAGTGGTCTTTTTCTACTATTAATAAGTGGAATTGTCGTTTGTTTTGTGAAAAAAGGTTTAAATCGCTCGATTACATATATTTTTGAATGTGTATGTAGTAGTGAATCTAAATATAGATGATAAGCATGTGCTGGCAGAAGAGATCTGAGGTGTAGCGGTATGAAGAAAGAGTATCGAATTAAAAAGAATGACGATTTTAGTCTTGTTTTTAAGCATGGAACGTCCGTTGCGAATCGCCAGTTTGTTTTATATGTATTGAACAAAAAAGAGCAAGATCATTTCCGATTAGGTTTGTCAGTCAGTAAAAGGATCGGAAACGCAGTCACGAGAGTTCGCGTGAAACGACTGATTCGAGAAGTTTTTCGAGAATTGGAAGATGACATTATTTCTAGTAATGATTATGTTGTGATTGCTAGAAAACCGACAGCTGATATGGACTTTTGGGAAGTGAAGAAAAGTCTTACTCATGTTTTTAAACGTGCAAAAGTATATATAAAATCATAGCTGTATAAAATGGTAGCGGTTAACGGTCATTGTTGACATGGACAACCATAACAATATCGGTAAGGAACATCGTCATATCGGTCAATATACACCTATTGCTTCTTATTTGTATAGTTGATCTTACATTAATCCGAGCAAGGAGGAGTATTTAGTGGCAAGGAAGTTAAGTTTAATTGCAATGCTTATTGGTTTGATGATTGTTTTAACGGGGTGTTTTAACATCGAGGAACCAATTAAAGCAGAGAGTGAAGGGATTTGGGATTCCTATTTCGTCTATCCGTTATCATGGCTGTTAATTTATTTTGCGGATCTATTTAATGATAACTATGGTTTATCCATTATTGTGATTACGATTCTCCTTCGTCTGTTAATTTTGCCGTTAATGATCAAGCAGACGAAAAGTGCCAAGGCAATGCAAGATATCCAACCTGAAATGCAGAAACTTAGAGAGAAATATAGTGCAAAGGATCAAAAAACACAGCAAAAGCTTCAGCAGGAAACGATGGCATTATTCCAGGAGCGTGGAGTCAACCCATTAGCAGGTTGTTTGCCGTTACTTATCCAAATGCCAATTTTATTAGCATTTTATCACGCCATTATGCGTACTGAAGATATTAATAATCACTCATTTTTATGGTTTGCGCTAGATGCACCAGATCCAATTATTCTACCGATTATTGCAGGTATTACGACATTCATTCAGCAAAAGATGATGATGGTTGCAGATAACCCGCAAATGAAAGTACTTCTTTACATTATGCCAGTCATGATCTTTGTGTTTGCGATGTTCTTCCCTGCAGCACTAACATTATATTGGGTCATTGGTAACTTATTTATGATTGCACAAACGTACTTTATTACTGGACCGAAGCGCCAGAAAGACGAAAATGCAGGGGGAGCGAAAAAGTGAAAAAAGTAACTGTATCAGGTAAAACGGTTGAAGAAGCTGTCAGTAAAGGAATTAGCCAATTAAATACGACAGAAGATCGTGTAGAAGTTACTATCATAGAGAATCCGCAAAAAGGCTTTTTAGGTTTTATCGGGGCAAAGCCTGCGGTTGTTGATGTGGTGGTAAGGCCTGATCCGGTTGAGGAAGCTCACTTATTTCTAAAAGATGTTATATCGAATATGGGGTTTTCAGTAGAAGTTACGAAGAGTGAAGAGAAGGGCCAAGTGTTATTTAGCATTGAGGGTGAGAATATTGGACCTTTAATTGGCAAGCATGGTCATACGTTAGATTCGCTTCAGTATTTGTTAAACTTAGTTGCCAATCGCTATTCTGATGACTATATTAGGATAACACTTGATGCTGGAAATTACCGAATGAAGCGCAAAGAATCGTTAGAGCAATTAGCACAGCGCTTGGCAGTAAAGGCGTTGTCAACAAAGAGAGAGGTTCGCCTAGAGCCGATGAATGCACATGAAAGAAAAGTTATTCATCATATATTACAACATAAGAGCGGTGTGAAAACATACTCAGATGGAGAAGAGCCACAGAGAAGAGTGATCATTGCACCTGCGTAAGTCAATAAATCATCATTTATCAAGAGCCTAAGAAGCGATAAAAGTCGTTTCTTAGGCTTTTTGTTGTCCAAAGAACGGGGGCGTGCTTTCTTGTAAGGAGGTGAGGCGTTCAGGTCTTTTAGATGATACCTAAACTGTTTTCTTGAGGGGGGTGAAGACAGGCTTGAAGCTGCATCAGGTTGAGGATATTTGGCGGATGGTGCTTCAGTTATTTTTGTGTGCTGTCATTGGACTACTCGCGTATGTCATAAGATAGATGTTTGAGGGGAGTGGGTCATTTTTGGATGATAGACGAAAGTTGTCGTTTATTGTGTTATCCACATGTGGATCGTTTTTATTCGTGTTTTTTCGGTTACAATAAAAAAGAAGAGTGTTGATATCTTTTTATGCGATAGAGATTGTGGTATTCTATTGATTTAGGGAAGTTCATCCAATTTAAATGGTTTAAATATAGTCAACGTGAACAAAAAAGCGAGGCGAGGCCGATGGAATTAGATACAATAGCAGCGATATCGACTCCAATGGGAGAAGGTGCAATTGCAATTGTTCGCGTCAGTGGAGAAGACGCCATTGCGATTGCTGATAAACTGTATAAAGGAAAGGAATCGTTAACGAACGTTCCGACACATACGATTCATTACGGTTATATTATTGATCCTGAAACAAACGATACAATTGAAGAAGCGATGGTGACTGTATTAAGGGCACCAAAAACATTTACCTGTGAAGATATCGTCGAAATCAACTGTCACGGTGGTTTAGTATCCGTTAATCGTGTATTGCAAGTGTTATTAAACCAAGGTGCACGTTTGGCGGAACCAGGGGAATTTACGAAACGAGCATTTTTAAATGGGAGAATTGATCTCTCACAAGCTGAAGGTGTTATTGACCTGATTCGAGCGAAGACAGACCGTGCAATGAATATTGCGTTAGGACAGGTTGAAGGACGACTTTCAAAAAAAATTACGAAGCTAAGACAAGCGTTAATTGAAACAGTCGCTCATGTTGAGGTCAATATTGATTATCCAGAGTATGATGACGTTGAAATGATGACACACGACGTATTAAAGGAAAAAGCTCTTTATGTTCGTGATGAAATTGATAAGTTGCTGACAACCGCCGAACAGGGGAAAATTTTACGTGAAGGGTTAGCAACGGTCATTATCGGTAGGCCTAATGTCGGTAAATCATCGTTATTAAATAGCTTAGTTCATGAAAATAAAGCGATTGTAACCGATGTTCCAGGGACAACGCGTGATGTGATTGAGGAATATGTTAATGTCCGTGGCGTGCCACTTCGTTTAATTGATACGGCTGGAATTCGAGAGACCGAGGACATTGTTGAGAGAATTGGTGTCGAACGTTCTAGACAAGTTTTAAAAGAGGCAGAGTTAATATTACTCGTGTTAAATTATGGTGAGGAATTGTCTCCGGAAGATGAGGCATTATTTGAAGCGATTGAAGGCATGGATGCGATTGTGATTGTAAACAAAGTCGATGTGGACCAAAAAATTGATCTCGACCGTGTAAAACAATTAGCTGACGAGCGCCCGGTTATTACAACTTCTATGGTTAAAGATGAAGGTATTGATGACCTAGAAGAGGCGATCAAACAGTTATTTTTTGCTGGTAATATTGATGCCGGTGATATTACCTATGTATCAAATTCCCGTCATATTGCGTTGCTAAACCAGGCCAAGCGATCGGTCAATGATGCACTTGAAGCAATTGAGCTCGATGTACCGATTGATATGGTTCAAATCGATGTGACGCGCGCGTGGGAATTACTAGGTGAGATTATCGGTGATGCGATGCATGAGAGTCTTATTGACCAGTTGTTCTCACAATTTTGTCTAGGGAAATAACGAAACATATATCTAATAATGAACGAGTATAAAGGAGGAAGAACGTGTGGAATACCAGGGCGGTGAATTTGATGTAATAGTCATTGGGGCAGGACATGCTGGTGTAGAAGCTGGCTTAGCTGCTGCTCGAATGGGTGCCAATACACTAATGTTAACGTTGAACCTTGATGCTGTTGCATATATGCCATGTAACCCATCTGTAGGTGGACCGGCAAAGGGGATTGTTGTGCGTGAAATTGATGCTTTAGGTGGTGAGATGGCACGAAACATTGATAAAACTCATATTCAAATGAGAATGTTGAATACAGGGAAAGGACCAGCTGTCCGCGCGTTACGTGCACAAGCGGATAAATTTTTGTATCAGCATGAAATGAAGAAAACAATTGAAGCTGAAGACAACTTATTGTTACGCCAGGGAATGGTTGAGAAATTAATCATTGAAGATGGCGAGTGTAAAGGGGTCATCACTAATACTGGTGCTGCTTATAAGAGTAAAGCAGTTATCGTGACGACAGGGACGTACTTACGTGGCAAAATCATTATTGGTGATCTTGCTTATGAAAGTGGACCCAATAATATGCAGCCATCTGTTAACTTATCTTATCACTTGAAAGAGCTTGGTTTTGAAATGGTTCGGTTTAAAACAGGGACTCCGCCACGAGTAAATGGTAGCACGATCGATTACGATCAAACAGAAATTCAACCAGGTGATGATGTTCCTCGTGCGTTTTCGTATGAAACAACGAAATATATTACCGACCAACTACCGTGTTGGTTAACGTATACAAGTGAGGAGACGCATCAAATTATTAATAATAATTTAAGTCGATCACCAATGTACTCAGGAATGATTGAAGGAACAGGACCGCGTTATTGTCCTTCGATTGAAGACAAGGTGGTTCGCTTTAATGATAAACCACGTCATCAAATTTTCTTAGAGCCAGAAGGAAGAAATACAGAAGAAGTATATGTCCAAGGGTTGTCAACGAGCTTGCCGGAAGATGTACAGTTGAATCTTATAAAAACTGTACCTGGATTAGAAAACGCTCGGATGATGCGCCCTGGTTATGCGATTGAATATGACTCAATAGTACCGACGCAGCTGTGGCCAACACTTGAAACAAAGAATATTCCAGGCTTATTCACAGCAGGTCAAATTAATGGTACTTCTGGTTATGAAGAAGCAGCTGGACAAGGGTTAATGGCCGGTATTAACGCTGCTCGTAAAGTTCAAGACAAACAAGGGTTAATTTTGGACCGGTCAGATGCGTATATCGGTGTGTTAATTGATGATTTGGTCACAAAAGGAACGAATGAGCCTTATCGATTATTAACGTCGCGTGCAGAATATCGACTTCTTTTACGCCATGATAATGCTGACCTTCGTCTGACGGAAATTGGCTATCAAACGGGGTTAATTAAAGACGATCGTTACCAGCGTTTCACCGAGAAAAAAGCATTAATCGATAATGAGAAGGAACGCTTGAAACAGCTCATCATCAAGCCAACTGGAGATGTCCAACAAATGCTTGAAGAAGCAGGGTCATCAAAATTAAATGATGCGGTGAAAGCTTCACATTTGTTAAAGCGTCCTGAGCTGACGTATGCAGATGTTGCTAAATTTGTACCTGTAAATGAAGATATTAATGATGATGTAGCCGAGCAGGTAGAAATTCAAATTAAATATGAAGGATATATTGAAAAGCAGCTTCAACAAGTTGAGCGAGCAAAGAAAATGGAGAATAAAAAGATCCCTGTCGATCTTGATTATTTTGCGATTTCTGGAATTGCCACTGAGGCAAAACAAAAATTAAGTGAAGTTCGTCCATTATCAGTCGCACAAGCTTCTCGTGTGTCAGGGGTTAATCCTTCTGATATATCAATTTTACTCGTGTACTTAGAACAAGGGAAATTGGCGAGAGTTGGCGATTAAAAACAATGACAATGGAGGCCGATGATGAGTAAACAACAATTTACGACGCTGTTAGAAGAAAAGGGGATCTCCCTTTCTTCTTTTCAGTTAGAACAATTTGAACGTTATTACCAACTGCTCGTTGAATGGAATAATAAAATGAATTTAACTGCAATTACTGATGAAGATGAGGTCTATCTCAAACATTTTTATGATTCAATTTCAGCAGCATTTTACTACGATCACATGAATGAACCTTTGAAAGTAGTTGATGTTGGTGCTGGAGCTGGTTTTCCGAGCATTCCCTTAAAAATTTGTTTTCCGCAATTAAACGTAAGTATCGTCGATTCTCTAAAAAAACGGATTGGTTTTTTAGAACATTTGGCAGCTGAACTTGAACTTACGAATTGTTCGTTTTACCATGACCGAGCTGAAACATTTGCTCAAAATAAAAAGCATCGTGAGTCCTATGATTTAGTCATTGCTCGTGCTGTTGCACGAATGCCGGTACTTACTGAATTGTGTTTACCACTTGCGAAGGTTGATGGTGATCTTTTAGCAATGAAGGGTGCAGATGCAACGGAAGAGTTGAAAGAAGCAACACGTGCGATAGGTTTATTAGGCGGAGAGGTAATTGGAGACAACCAATTCAAGTTGCCGATTGAGGAGAGTGAGCGACACATTATCCTCATTCATAAAAACGAAAAAACTCCAAAGAAATATCCGAGAAAGCCTGGTACACCAAATAAGCAGCCATTATTGTAATGTTTCACGTGGAACAAAATTTTCTTGACTTTGCTACCTAAACAAAATATAAAAGACATAGAGAAAAAAGCAGGAAAAGGTCGCTGTTATGGCGAATATTGTAGGTGGCAGTTTTCAAAAGGTGGTGTCAGGCATGAAGCAACCGTTTTCACGACTATTTGGCTTCGGGGAAAAAGGTGAGAATGATGAAGTGGACAATAGTGAAAACGAAGAAGTGAAGCAGATTTCGGTTAAGGATATTGTACCGAACCGATTTCAGCCACGCACCGTATTTGATGAGGAACGGATTGATGAATTGGCCCAGACGATAAAAACACATGGTGTCATTCAGCCAATCGTAGTACGTGAGCGTGAGGGGAAATTTGAATTAATTGCAGGGGAACGTCGCTGGAGGGCCGTTTCACGATTGGGCTGGGACAAGGTTCCAGCAATAATAAAAGAATTTAATGATTCGCAAACCGCTTCAATTGCTTTAATTGAAAACCTTCAACGTGAAGGGTTAACAGCAATCGAAGAGGCTGTTGCTTATGCAAAACTAATTGAAATTCACGGACTAACGCAAGAAAGCTTGGCACAACGTCTAGGAAAAGGCCAATCAACAATTGCTAATAAATTACGATTATTGCATTTGCCAGAAGCGGTACAAGAAGCAATACTAGAGCGAACAATATCTGAACGCCATGCACGGGCATTAATTTCATTAAAAGAAGAGAAAAGCCAAGAGCGATTATTAAAGGAAATCATCGAAAGCAATTTAAATGTTAAGCAAACTGAGGAACGAGTTAAGAAATTACTACAAGGTACAACGCCAAAAAAGAAACCGAAAATTAAATCGTACTCAAAAGATACACGAATAGCGATGAATACAATTCGACAATCGGTTGATATGGTCGCAAAAAGTGGCCTTTCCATTGATACAGATGAAGAAGAGAATGAGGAATTCTATCAATTTACGATTCGGATTCCTAAGAAATAGTCTTGCCATTGCAATCATAGATTCATAGACCATAATGATTACTAGCAAATAAATAACATGAAAAAACGACTCGATCAGTTGAGTCGTTTTTCTTATTGTAGTCATAAAAGGTAGGGAAGGGTTTCTGAAAATAGCAAATGATTCTGTTTCTCCATGGCGATCTATGAGAAATTGGTCCAACGACCTATTCACTAAATAATGTATAAAATAGTGAGATTTTTCTATTAAAATGAAAAACGCTATCGATTTCATGATAGAATAAAATCAAAGAAGAGAGAAGTTGAGATGGAAGGCAGGTGGCACGATGGGCAAGATCATGGCAGTTGCAAACCAAAAGGGTGGTGTCGGTAAGACGACAACTGCAGTTAATCTTAGTGCTTGTTTAGCGTACATAGGTAAAAGAGTTTTAGTTGTTGATATAGACCCGCAAGGAAATGCAACGAGTGGTGTGGGAATTGAAAAAGGTGATGTCGACCAATGTATCTATGATATTCTTGTTGAAGATGCAGAGCCAAGTGAGGTCATACGTGAGACGACGGTAGAAAACCTTTCTATCATCCCATCGACAATCCAACTATCAGGTGCTGAAATTGAATTAGTTCCTACAATTTCAAGAGAGGTACGACTAAAACGGGCACTTTCAAAAGTCGAAAGTGAGTTCGATTATATTATTATTGATTGTCCACCTTCACTTGGATTGCTAACAATTAATTCTTTAACAGCTGCTGACTCCGTGTTGATTCCAGTACAGTGTGAATATTATGCACTCGAAGGATTAAGTCAACTTTTAAATACGGTTCGACTTGTACAGAAACACTTGAACACTGACCTAACGATTGAAGGTGTGTTGCTAACGATGTTAGATGCACGTACGAACTTAGGTATTCAAGTGATAGAAGAAGTGAAGATGTACTTTCGTGATAAAGTTTTTCAAACGGTTATACCTCGTAATGTGCGACTCGGTGAAGCACCGAGTCACGGCGAACCGATTATTATTTATGATCCGAAATCAAAGGGTGCCCAAGTGTACCTAGAATTAGCAAAGGAAGTGGTCGACGGTGGCTAAAGGTTTAGGGAAAGGGATTCAGGCGTTTTTTCCAGATGCAGGTGAAGAGAACGAAGAATCTGTTAAAGAGGTGAGCATCAAAGAATTACGACCCAACCCATACCAACCAAGAAAAACATTCTCTGACGAATCAATTGATGAGTTAAAGCAGTCAATTATTAATCATGGGATCTTGCAACCGTTAATCGTCCGTAAAAGCATTAAAGGGTATGAAATCGTTGTTGGTGAGCGTCGCTATCGCGCAGCAACTGAAGCTGGTTTAACGAAAGTTCCAGTTGTTGTTCGGGAACTGTCTGAAGATAAAATGATGGAGTTAGCATTGATTGAAAACCTTCAACGTGAGGACTTGAACCCACTGGAAGAAGCGAGTGCTTATGAAAAATTGATGAAGCATTTAAATCTCACTCAAGAGCAGTTGGCAAAACGATTAGGCGTAAGTCGGCCACATATTGCAAATCATTTACGTTTGCTTCAACTTCCTGAAGTTGTACAGGAATTCATTGCTGATGGTGAGTTATCGATGGGGCATGGGCGAGCGCTTCTAGGGTTAAAGGATAAGGAAAAACTCCCCGCTATACTTGAAAAAGTGATGAAAGAGAAGTTGAGTGTACGAGAGCTTGAGCAATTGATACAGAGAGTGAATGAAAATGTTTCACGTGAAACAAAAGATAAAAAAGCAGAGCCTTCCATTTTTATTAAGGAGAAGGAAGCTTATCTACGTGAACGGTTAGGTACATCTGTTGCGATAAAGAAAGGGAAGAAAAAAGGGAAAATAGAAATCGAATTCTTTTCAGAAGATGATTTAGAACGAATTTTACTTTTGTTTGAAGAAGAACAAGGGAACATCGGTTCATAGCTGAGGATTCCAGGACCTCTCCCCCTTCTTAGAAGACGACTCTAGTAAATCAGGAATTAAGGAATGACCTGTAAGCTTTCGCCAATGGCCATTGGCGAAAGCTCTATTTTTGCGTAGGCAGTTAAGAAGCAAATGACTTCTTAACCATTGTTTCAATGGTTATACTAAAGATAGTTCATTAACTAATTGATTGATAGTGTTCTAAAAAGATAATTTTTAAAAGGATCGTGATCATTGTGAGTAACTATATTTATTTTGACCATGCAGCATCATCGTTTCCTAAGCCAGAGGCAGTTGTAGAGGCTGTTTCAACAGCACTAATGGAATATAGCGCAAACCCTGGCCGAGGTGGACACCAACTAGCAGTGAGAGCTGCAGATGTTATCTATCAAACACGATTGAAGTTAGCCAAAATGTTTCATTTGAAAAATCCACGAAATGTGCTTTTTTACCAAAATGCAACAGTTGCATTAAACCAAGCGATTAAAGGGATGAAGCTTGAGCGTGGCGACCACATCATTACAACGACATATGAACATAATTCTGTTCGACGTCCGCTTGAATTTTTACAACGAGAAAAGGGGATTACGATCACTTATTTACCGCCTAATGAAGATGGAGATATTACTGCAACAAGATTGCGAGGTGCAGTGACAGAGAAAACTCGTGCGGTTGTTGTTAGTCATGGTTCAAATGTGACAGGAGCGATTACCCCGTTAGAAGAGATTAGTGAAGTAACGAAAGAGCATCAGTTAACGTTTATTGTCGATGCTTCACAAACAGCTGGTGTTCTACCGATAAACATGGAAGAGCTGGCCATTGATATGCTCGCGTTTCCTGGACACAAAGGGTTACTTGGCCCACAAGGAACTGGAGCACTTTTAATTCAAGATGATGTTGAGTTACTACCGCTTGTTCATGGTGGGACAGGCAGTCACTCAGAAGTGATTGATCAACCGCTAGAACGACCACAACGGTATGAAAGTGGGACATTAAACACACCTGGTATTGCTGGTTTATCTGCAGGGATTGATGAAGTGAATAGCATAGGGCTAGATGAAATTTTTGCCCATGAATTGAGCTTAACATACCAGTGCATCGACGGGCTTGAGCAGATCGCAAGTGTGCGTGTCTTTGGACCAAATCGCGATCAAAAACGACTAGCCGTGATCCCATTTGTAATTGAGGGTGTCGATGTCCATGAGGTAGCGACTATTTTGGACCAACATTATCAAGTTGCTGTTCGAGCCGGGCTACATTGCTCACCGATTGCACATGAAACAGTAGGGACAATTGATGGGGGAACATTACGTGTTAGCTTTGGCCATTCAAATACGAGTGCAGAAGTTGAAACATTTATACAATCGATAAAAGAGATCACAGAAGGTTTACTGGGATAGGAGTTAAACATATGGTGCTTTTAGGAACAATCGTCAATGGACTAGCGATCATTATTGGCGCATGTCTTGGTGCGATTATAAAGAACATTCCTGAAGGGGTAAAGTCAACAGTTATGCAAGCAATCGCTTTGGCTGTTATCATTTTAGGAATTAGTATGGGATTACAAACGGAACAGTTTTTAATCGTTATCGGAAGTCTTGTTATTGGAAGTATTTTAGGTGAACGTTGGGCGTTAGAAGATCGCCTGAATCAGTTAGGAAAATGGTTAGAAAAGAAAAGTGGTTCAAAAGAAGAGGGATCAGTTGCGAAAGCCTTTGTAACAACAACGTTAATTTATGTAGTCGGTGCGATGGCTGTAGTCGGTGCACTTGATAGCGGCTTACGTAGTGACCATTCCGTTCTATATACGAAAGCAATGCTTGATGGTTTTTCTGCGATCATTTTTACGTCTACATTAGGGTTTGGAGTGATTTTTTCAGCGATTCCAGTGATCATCTATCAAGGAACGATCGCATTGTTTGCAACCCAAATTGATAAATTTATTCCGAGCGAATTGATGGATGCTTTCATCGTCGAAATGACCGCAGTTGGCGGGATTATGATTCTCGGTATCGGTCTAAATATTATTGGTTTGCTTAAAGTTAGAGTCGCAAACTTGTTACCAGCCATTTTAGTAACGGCTGTGCTTGTGCCAATTGTATATTACTGGACCACAATTGTTAGTTTTACACAAATGTATGTGCCATTTATCGGTTAGAGGCTTAGTTTGATGCTAGGCTTCTTTTTTTGTTTGAAAAGGGGACGAAGTAGGCCAGTTAGGTGTTAACCAATGAATAAGGCTGACTCACACCACCTTTGATTGAAGTTTGAGGGCCATTTTCTGACGAAGGAGAAGTTCTTACAAGGTGGTGTGAGTTAAATTTTATGTTTGGAAAAATGTTGGTTTAAGTGACTTGAAGAGTGGTGTAGGTTTTTCTTTGATTTGTGCTAGTTTTGTATCAGTCAAATGGATACTTTCCGATATCATTTCAGCCATTTTCATGACAAAGTGAAGACGAGTATTTTGGAGAACAAAAAATTCCATCATTCCGCCGATATTGACAATTCCGGTCAGGTGGATGTCGCCAACTGGGGGGAGTTTTTTATTTACAGCAGCACCGGGTTTAACTGGACCTTCTGCTAGTGTAATTTTACCGACACTATTGAGTCGTCCAAGACAAGCATCAATGGCAATGATAAAAGGCCGGTAATGGTTATTTTCGATATCATTAAGGCTTTTCTCTAAATTAACGGCATGAACTGGGTTTTCTAACGTTCCGTACACGTGAAACGACGACAATTGACGTTCGTCAAGCTTTGTGCCAATTAGTGGTCCAAGTGAGTCACCGGTCGAACGGTCTGTTCCGATACAAACGACAACCAACTCACGATCACGGTGTTCTTCTACTTGGGAAAGCAGTTGATTAGAAAGGGCAGTCACTCCATCGGTTTCATCCATATGGATACGGTAAGGCGATTGTTTTTTTTGGAAAAACCCTCGTTTTCGAATCATATCTACCTCTCCTTTGCAATAGTAGTAACAGTATACGGATAAAATTTCCTTTCTATACATAGACATGTAAAAAAACATAGAGAGAGGTAGGGACAGGATGTGGTATAGCGGATTTAAATGGATGTTCTTAATTATTGGCACAATGATTGGTGCAGGTTATGCGTCTGGACGTGAATTGTGGGAGTTTTTTGGCAGTGAAAGTGGACTAGCGATTATTTTATTTGCTATCTTCTTTATATTTAGTTGCACAGTTATATTAAAGATTAGCTATAAAAAGTCATCCTCTCATTACTTGCCTGTTCTTGAGAGTCTGATGGGTAAAAAATTGACAGGCCTTTATGATGTCATGATCATTCTTTATTTATTCTCAACTACGGTAATCATGTTAGCGGGTGGTGGGGCTACGCTTGAAGTCATTCAATTACCTTACTGGTTAGGGACCGTCATTATTGGTGGATTGCTTGTTCTTTTGTTCGTTTGGGATACAAAAGGAATGACATCGATGAATTCTTTCATCATCCCCATTTTAATTACATTTTTGCTAGGTATTCTATTGTTCTTTCAATACTCAAATGGATTTCCGATTAAGGTTGAGTTAACTCAACAGGAGAATTGGCCAGCGGCATTAACGTTTACTTCATTAAATGTGTTGCCATTGATTGCTGTGCTTGCGGCGATTGGCCATGAGATTAAATATGAGGGTGAAATTTGGATTGCTAGTATTGGAAGTGGTATTGTCTTAGGGTCGATTTCGTTCTTATATAATGAATCACTATTGCAAGTGGCTAATGATATCATGTTATATGAAATTCCATTGTTTGCAATTTTGAAACATTACCCATATTTTATGGTGCTAGTGATGTCGGGGTTATTGTGGCTTGCGATTTACACAACAGCAGCTGCAGGTGTGTTTGGTTTAGTTACAAGATTTAGAAACTATGTGAACTTACCATTATGGGGGCTTGCACTTATCTTGCTAGCGCTCATGATCCCACTGACGACCATTGGGTTCTCAACGTTAATATCGATTTTATACCCGCTTTATGGCGTGCTAAACCTTTATGTATTTGCGTCGATTTTATTGTATCCAATTGTGAACCGGTATCAGCTCGAATGATAAGACTACGATTTTGAATTTAGGGCAAGCATTCGTTTCAGTGGAAAAATGGTGTATAATAGCAGATGATGATACGTAAACAAGCTCTTGAAGGGAGAGATTGATTTGGATGCTAAAGAATTTCAGTTGAACGATGTTGTTGAAATGAAAAAGCCTCACCCTTGTGGAGAAAATCGTTGGAAAATCATTCGGTTAGGGATGGATATTCGAATTAAATGTTTAGGTTGTGACCATAGTGTTCTCTTACCAAGGCGTGAATTTACAAAAAAATTAAAAAAAGTACTCGAACAGGTAGAGGAGTAGCAGTACCCCAAGGCGATGGCGGTGACCATTGCCTTGTTTTTTTTGCTTGGAATTACTATAATTGACAAGGTGTATAAAGGAAGGTAAAGGGGCGGAGTGCGCGAACGAAGATGGATAGCCAGGGAAGTACGCTCACTCATACCGCCTTAGGATTTAAGCGATACCGCTAGAGTGAGAAAATGACGTTCCTTCACGAGAGTGAAAGTGCAAAGATATTTTTTATTATTTAATAAGGAAGTGAATGATATGGCATTAACAACAGGCATCGTTGGTTTACCTAACGTTGGTAAATCAACATTATTTAATGCAATTACGCAAGCAGGTGCAGAGTCTGCGAACTACCCATTTTGTACGATTGACCCTAACGTAGGGATCGTTGAGGTTCCTGACCATCGACTAAATACATTAACAAAACTTGTTGATCCGAAAAAAACAGTTCCAACAGCGTTTGAGTTTACGGACATTGCGGGTATTGTAGAAGGAGCGAGTAAGGGAGAGGGCCTAGGGAATAAGTTCCTTTCACATATTCGCCAGGTCGATGCGATTTCACATGTTGTTCGTTGTTTCCAAGATGACAATATTACACATGTATCAGGTCGAGTGGACCCAATCTCTGACATTGAAGTCATTAACCTAGAACTAATCTTAGCTGACCTTGAATCAGTTGATAAACGAATTGATCGTGTTGCAAAGCTTTCAAGGCAAAAGGACAAGGAAGCAATGGCTGAGCATGAGGTTCTTGTTAAGTTAAAAGAGGCATTTGAGAATGAGAAACCAGCAAGAAGTGTGGACTTAACAGATGAAGAGAAGGAAATTGTTAAGGGGTTACACTTGTTAACAATGAAGCCTGTTCTTTATGTTGCCAATGTTAGTGAAGAAGATTTGCTTGATCCAAGTAATAATGAGAATGTTGCTAAAGTGAAAGAGTTTGCAGCAAATGAGAACTCCGAAGTGATTGTTGCGTGTGCAAAAATCGAATCTGAAATCGCTGAACTTGAAGGCGAAGAAAAAGATATGTTCCTCGAAGAGCTAGGAATTGAAGAGTCAGGTCTTGATCAATTGATTCGTGCGGCTTACCACCTACTTGGACTAGCAACTTATTTTACAGCTGGTGTACAAGAAGTTCGTGCTTGGACCATTCGCCAAGGAACGAAGGCGCCACAAGCAGCAGGTGTCATTCATTCTGACTTTGAGCGTGGTTTCATTCGTGCTGAAGTTGTATCTTATGATGATTTGGTCGATGCTGGATCGATGGCTGTAGCGAAGGAAAATGGGAAAGTACGCCTTGAAGGTAAGGATTATGTCGTCAAAGATGGTGACGTGGTTCATTTCCGTTTCAATGTCTAGGGCCTAAAATATCGCAAACGGAAAACAAATGATTTTTGCGCTTGTGTGAGACAAGTCATTCTGCTATAATTAGTCAATGCGAGTAAATAACAGATGTTATTTTTGCTCCTTGCTCCGCAAATGTGGAGCCGTTAGACCAAAAGGAGGTGAACGGAATGCGTAAATACGAAATTATGTATATCATTGCTCCAAACCTTGAGGAATCAGCAAACAAAGAAATCATTGAGCGTTACAACCAAGTGTTAACAAACAATGGTGCTGAGGTTGAAAAGGTTGAAGAAATGGGTAAACGTAGACTAGCTTACGAAATTAACGATTATCGTGAAGGGTACTATGTGTTAATTAACGTAGCTGCTGGCTCAACAGCAATTGATGAGTTCCAACGTTTAATCAAAATCAATGATAATGTTATTCGAGTTCTTGTCACAAAAGACGAAGAATAAGCTTAGAATTTAATGGGAGGGGTTTAGATGATTAACCGAGTCATACTCGTTGGCCGTTTGACGAGAGACCCAGAGTTGAAATACACTCCTAATGGTGTCGCTGTTTCAAACTTTACACTAGCAGTCAATCGACCATTTTCAAATCAACAAGGTGAGCGTGAAGCGGACTTTGTGAACTGTGTTGTTTGGCGAAAGCAAGCAGAAAATGTAGCGAACTTCTTGAAAAAAGGAAGCTTAGCTGGTGTTGATGGTCGTCTCCAAACCCGTAGTTATGAAAATAATGAAGGGCGAAGAGTATTTGTTACAGAAATTGTTGCTGAAAGTGTACAATTTTTGGAACCTAAAAATGCTAGTGGAAACCAAGGTGGTGGTCGTGGCAATGAATTCTACGGCGGCAACCAAGGACCAATGAATGATGGCGGCGGTTTTAATCAAAACCAAGGACGAAATCCATCGCGTTTAAATGATGATCCGTTTTCTAATGATGGCAAGCCAATTGACATCTCAGATGACGATCTTCCATTTTAGAGGTGGTACGGACGTCACTTCGGTGATTGCTTCCTCCCATAATGATAAAGATAAAGCAGTTTTTGCATGAATATAATTTTCAATAGATAGGAGGGTTACTCATGGCTCGTAGAGGACGTGGACCAAAACGCCGTAAAGTGTGTTACTTTACAGTGAACAAAATCGAAAAGATCGATTATAAAGATGTAGATCTTCTTAAACGTTTTATCTCAGAACGTGGAAAGATCTTACCTCGTCGTGTGACAGGTACATCTGCAAAATACCAACGTCAGCTTACAACTGCAATCAAGCGCGCTCGTCAAATCGCTTTATTGCCGTACGTAACTGGTGAATAATATTGGTAAAAGCATGGCAGGGACAAGCTCCCTGTCATGCTTTTTTAATGGATCATAGATTATTTGCAAGAAAACCCGGATGATAGTTGTTGTATAAACTGCCATCCGGGTTTTTAATTTAGGTTCAATATAGAGATAGTGTGTTTTCGTTTTGGACATAGACTTGATATTGGTTTTTACCTTTTTCTTATGACATATAAAGAGCCATGTCTTTTTGTTTCACTAGAGCACCAAATTCTCCTAATTCCATACCAGTAGGGATGCTGATACTAACAGAGACGTTTAATTGGTCGAGACTGGGTAATGGATCTAAGCATCCGGCTAGCTATGCGTTCAGAATCTTGTATAATCTTGTTTTTATTGTTTGTTTATACTATATCTGTATAAACTTATAAAAATATTAATACCTTTTGTAAGCTTTAAAGTAATATTGCTTAGTGTAAAACAGAAATTCCATCGAGAAATATTGCACTAATACTGTAAATGATGCTTTTAGTTTTTGTCATAATTGTCATTACTAGAGGATGGTGCGAAGTTCGTTTTAGCATGGGAGGTCCTTTCTTTAACTTTACTGAAATGTACGCTAAAATGTAGATGGGATGTTATAAGTGTTGTTTATCTAATGGAAAGAAGTTGAGGTGACACCGTGAAAAACACTCGTGTGTTAACAGAAGGTGCAATTATTGCAGCCTTGTTTGCGATTCTTTTATTTTTAACATTGTATTTGCCGATTATCGGTAGCATTGTGATCTGGTTATTGCCAATTCCATTTATCGTGTATGTGTATCGGCACGGCTTAAAAGCAGGACTCATTCTTTGGTTTGTTGCTTTCTTTGTTTCATTTATCATCGGAGGTCTGCTTGTTCTACCTTTAACACTGATGTTTGGTAGTGGCGGGATTGTGGTTGGTGAATTGTATCGTCGGAAAAAATCAGCGTTTGCTGTGTTACTAGGCGGAAGTTTAACCTATATTGCCAACTTACTGTTATCATTTATTGCTAGCATTGTCTTGTTTGGCATTCATCCAATCGAAGCCATTCAAGAAATGATGCTACAATCGATAGCAACAGCCGAGGGGATGTTAGGAGCAGTTGGTCAAGAGTCTACAGAGCAACTCCAACCGATGTATGATATGATTGATCAGTTGATTCATTTAGCCCCGGTGATGTTGATAGTCACTGGTATTGGTTTTGCACTTATTATTCAGCTGATCGCAAGCGTAGTACTAAGAAGATTAGGTGGGCAGGTTGAGCCATTGCCACGCTTTCGTGAATGGCGGTTCCCTCGATCTTTTTTATGGTACTATTTAGCCGTTTCCCTTTTTATTATTATCGGGGTAGAAGAAGGGAGCACATTATATGTAGTTGTATGGAATTTGTTCCCGATCTTAGAGATTGCGATGACGATTCAAGGGTTAGCGCTAATATTTTATTATTTCCATGTCAAAAAAGTCTCAAAGGCAGTCCCGATAATTATTTTAATTCTAGGGTTTGTCATTCCTTTTCTACTGTATCTGATCCGAATCTTAGGTATAATTGATTTAGGGTTTGATTTGAGAAAGAGAATGGAATCTCAAGAGAAGTAGGAGTTGTACATTATGCCAGAGTTCCTTAAGAAACAGTGGTATGGCTCACATATGATCGCCTTATTTTCTTTGGCAGTGGTCTTTATAGTGATTGTAAGTATATACCAATGGAAAATTGGGATCATTGGTTTTTTCTTACTCGGTGTCGTGCTATTATTTTCTTTTCAAGCAAGGAAACGATTTGAAGGTAATTTAGAAGATTATATTTCAACTCTTTCCTATCGTGTGAATAAAGCTGGTGAAGAAGCTGTCGTTCAAATGCCGATTGGAATTATTCTTTATAATAATGACTCAACTATACAATGGGCTAATCCTTATATGAGCTCCTTTTTAGAAGGGGAATTCTTTGATAAATCTCTTGATGACATTTCAAAGGAAATTATCCCGATTGTTGAAGATGAACAAGAAGAAGAGAAGATTATGATAGATGGTAAATACTATCATATGTTTATAAAACGTGAAGAGCGTTTACTTTATTTTTTTGATATGACAGAAAAAGAAGAAACGTTAGAGCTATATCACAAAGAGAAAACAGTTATAGGTTTTATTTATTTGGATAATTATGATGAAGTGACTCAGGGCATGGATGACCAGGTCCGAAGTAAATTAATGAGTAAAATTACTTCAGCGTTAAACCAGTGGGCTAATGATTATGAGGTCTTTTTGCGACGAACGTCGACGGATCGGTTCATGATGATCTGTAATCAGGAATCGCTACAAGAGATCGAAACTACACGTTTTGAAATCCTTGACCATATTCGTGATGTGACTGCAAAGGAAAAGGTTTCAATCACATTGAGTGTTGGGATCGGTAGTGGTGAAACGTCTGTCCGTGAACTAGGTGATTTAGCCCAGTCAAGCTTGGACCTTGCCCTTGGGCGTGGCGGTGACCAAGTGGCGATCAAACAAAAGGCCGGTAAGGTTCGGTTTTATGGTGGCAAATCGAATGCGGTTGAAAAACGAACTCGTGTCCGGGCAAGAGTCATTTCTCATGCCTTACGGGATTTTGTTTTAGAAAGTGATCAAATTATGATCATGGGACATAAGAACCCTGATATGGATGCAATTGGTGCGGCAATTGGTGTCTCAAAGATTGCTGACGTTAATGATAAGGTCGGTTCGATTGTCGTTGATCCGACTGATATAAACCCTGATGTCCAGAAGCTGATGGAAGAGATTGAATATAACGATCGGCTTTCATCTGTGATCATTACACCTGAGCAGGCCCGTGAGGAAGTGACGAGTCGTACGTTACTCGTTGTTGTTGACACCCATCGTCCCTCACTTGTGATCGAGCCTGCATTATTAAAAAAAGCAGAACGTGTTATTGTCCTTGATCACCACCGTCGCGGTGAAGAGTTTATTGAAGATCCAGTTCTTGTTTATATGGAGCCGTATGCATCTTCAACGGCCGAGCTTGTAACAGAACTACTTGAATATCAACCGAAAAATATTAATATGAGTATATTAGAAGCAACAGCATTAATGGCAGGGATCATTGTTGATACGAAAAGCTTTGCGATTCGCACAGGAGCGCGAACGTTTGATGCCGCTTCATTTCTACGATCAAATGGTGCGGATACAACACTTGTCCAAAAGCTTTTAAAAGAGGACCTTGAGCAATATGTTAAGCGTTCGAAACTGATTGAATCAGCTACGATCTATAAAGATGGACTCACAATTGCAAAGGCTGCAGAAGGGGAGACATATGATCAAGTGCTAATCGCCCAAGCTGCTGATACACTGCTTACGATGAATGATGTAACGGCATCGTTTGTCATCTCAAAGCGGAAAGATGGTCGGACGAGTATTAGTGCTCGTTCGCTCGGTGAAGTGAATGTTCAAGTGATTATGGAAGAGCTAAATGGTGGGGGACATCTCACCAATGCAGCGACACAGCTAGAAGGTGTGTCAATAGATGAAACAGAAGATTTATTAAGGAGAGCTATTGATCATTATTTAGAAGGGGGAAATTAATCATGAAAGTAATTTTTCAACAAGATGTAAAAGGCAAAGGGAAAAAAGGTGAAGTGAAAAACGTTTCGGAAGGCTATGCAAGAAACTACCTGCTCCCAAACAACCTAGCTGTTGAAGCAACAAGTGGAAACATCAAGACACTTGACGCAAAAAAGAAGAGTCAAGAGAAGAAAGCAGAACAAGAACTAGCTGATGCAAAAAAATACAAAGAAGAATTAGAAGCCATTACAGTAGAGATTAAGGCGAAATCTGGTGAAGGCGGCCGCTTGTTTGGAGCCGTTTCAACGAAGCAAATTGCTGAGACATTAAAGAGGATGAAAAAGAAAGTAGATAAGCGCAAAATCATGCTTGATGAACCGATTCGTGCATTAGGTTATACGAATGTACCAATTAAGATTCACCCTGAAGTAACCGCTACAGTTAAAGTTCATGTCGTTGAAGAGTAATTCTATTGTTGATGGTTGATTTTTTATAAATCAACCATCTTTCATTAGTGTAATTTTTAGATGAAAGCAGGAGGCAAACATGAGTGATTTATTTGCTGATCGTACACCGCCACAAAATATTGAAGCAGAGCAGGCTGTACTAGGTGCAATCTTTATTGAAGGACAAGCATTAGTTACGGCTTCGGAAAAGCTTGCACCGGAGGATTTTTACCGAGCGGCTCATCAGCGGATTTACGAAGTTATGCTTGAGTTGGCAGAAAAAGGCGAGCCGGTTGACTTAGTGACCGTTACTTCTGAGCTTCAAGATCGAAAGTCACTAGATGATATTGGTGGCGTCTCTTATTTAAGTGACCTTGCAAATGCTGTTCCGACGGCAGCAAATGTCGAGTACTATAGCCAAATTGTTGAGGAGAAATCGTTATTAAGGCGATTAATCCGAGTGGCCACGAATATTGCTTCTGAAGGCTACCAAAGTGAAGAAGAAGTAGATACGATTTTAAATGAAGCTGAAAAAACAATCTTAGAAGTATCGCATCGTAAAAATACAGGAGCCTTTGTTTCGATTAAAGATGTTCTCGTTGAAACGTATGAGAAAATTGAAATGCTTCAAAATCGTAAAGGTGATATTACTGGGATTCCGACAGGGTTTGTAGACCTTGATGGAATGACAGCGGGATTCCAACGTAGTGATTTAATTATCGTTGCGGCGAGACCGTCTGTTGGTAAAACAGCCTTTGCATTAAATATTGCACAAAACGTTGCGACTAAGACTGAAGAAAATGTCGCGATCTTTAGTCTAGAGATGGGCGCAGCTCAGCTAGTACAGCGGATGTTATGTGCTGAAGGGAATATTGACGCACAACGAATGCGTACAGGTGGTCTTGAACCAGATGATTGGCAAAAGCTGACGATGGCTATGGGCAGTCTTTCCCGTGCTGGTATTTATATTGATGATACCCCCGGTGTGAAGGTTAATGAAATCCGAGCAAAGTGCCGCCGACTTAAGCAAGAAAAAGGTCTTGGGATGATTTTAATTGACTACTTGCAGTTGATCCAAGGGAACAGTCGGGGTGGCGAGAACAGGCAACAAGAAGTATCGGAAATTTCCCGCTCATTAAAGGCATTAGCAAGAGAGTTGGATGTTCCGGTTATCGCACTTTCGCAGTTATCACGTGGAGTTGAATCCCGTCAAGATAAAAGACCAATGATGTCTGATATCCGTGAATCGGGGAGTATCGAGCAGGATGCTGATATCGTCGCTTTCTTATACCGTGATGACTACTATGATAAGGAATCAGAGAACCAAAATATTATTGAGATCATTATTGCTAAGCAGCGTAACGGCCCGGTTGGAACGTGTGAGCTAGCCTTTGTAAAAGAATATAATAAATTCGTGAATTTAGACCGTCGTCACGATGAAAAGGATATGCCGCCTGGCGCATAAATGGAGTCTTCCGCAGTTTGTTGTGGAAGGCTTTTTTATTGTTGATGGTAGAACGCGCTAGCAGTTTAATGTTTGTGGTTATGGATAAGATAGATAGTGAACTCGTTTATTTTGTTATTTGCGAACATAAGATCAAAGCTCTTTGAAATTGTTCGTGTTTAATTGACTTCGCTGTCGAAAATTGGTACACTAGCTATGGTTTTGTTTTAAAATAAACCGTTACATACACATCTTTGGATGTGTAATGCCAATGTGGAGGTGCACTGAGATGTCATCAGTTGTTGTCGTTGGAACGCAATGGGGAGATGAAGGAAAAGGAAAGATTACTGATTACCTTTCTGAAAAGGCAGAAGTTGTTGCCCGTTATCAAGGTGGAAATAACGCAGGACACACAATTGTGTTTGGTGGAGAAAAATATAAATTGCATCTCATTCCATCGGGTATTTTTTATGATGATAAAATTTGTGTGATTGGAAATGGGATGGTTATTGATCCTAAAGCATTAGTAGGTGAGTTGAAGTATTTACATGATAAAGGTGTTGATACAAGCAACTTGCGTATTAGTAACCGCGCTCATGTCATTCTTCCATATCATTTGAAGTTAGATATTGTAGAAGAAGAGCGTAAAGGTGCAAATAAAATTGGAACGACGAAAAAAGGAATCGGTCCAGCCTATATGGATAAAGCTGCTCGTGTTGGGATCCGTATTGCTGACCTACTGGATAAAGAAGAGTTTGAAGTAAAGCTTGAACGAAACCTTGAAGAAAAGAACCGATTACTAGAAAAGGTTTATGAAGTTGAAGGCTTGAAAAAAGAAGACATTCTCGATGAATATTATCAATATGGACAAGAGATCGCTAAATATGTGGTTGATACCTCTGTCGTTTTAAATGATGCGATTGACGATGGACGCCGTGTCCTTTTTGAAGGTGCACAAGGTGTTATGCTTGATATTGACCAAGGTACATATCCGTTTGTTACGTCTTCAAACCCAATTGCTGGTGGGGTTACAATTGGCTCGGGTGTTGGACCATCAAAAATTAACCATGTTGTTGGAGTATCAAAAGCCTATACAACACGTGTTGGTGATGGCCCATTCCCTACAGAGTTGCATGATGAAATTGGGGATAAAATCCGTGAGGTTGGAAATGAATATGGAACAACGACAGGACGCCCGCGTCGTGTAGGTTGGTTTGACAGTGTCGTTGTCCGTCATGCAAGAAGAGTTAGTGGGATCACTGATTTATCACTAAATTCAATTGATGTTCTCACTGGAATTGAAACATTAAAGATTTGTACGGCTTACAAATATAAAGGTGAAATTATTGAAGAGTTCCCAGCTAGCTTGAAAGTGTTGGCTGAGTGTGAACCTGTATATGAAGAATTGCCAGGTTGGACTGAAGATATTACTGGTGTTAAATCTCTAAATGAGTTACCTGAGAATGCCCGTCATTATATTGAGCGTGTTTCACAGTTAACGGGAATTCCTTTAACGATCTTCTCAGTTGGACCAGACCGTAATCAAACGAATCTTGTTCGTGGTGTATTTGCTTAATTTACGATAAAAGAGCTAAGATGGAGCAAGAAAAAGCTTGCTCTATCTGCTGTTTTTCGCTATTCTAAACAAAGGCAATCTGATTCAAAAAAAAATAAAAAGTTTTATAAAAGTATTGCACTAACTTTTAAACCATGATATTATTATTCTTGTCGTTAAGAGCTGACACAACAGATCAAAATGACATCAAGAGATACTAGCTCAGTTACGAGCGACGCATCTACCGAATCCACTACGAGTTGTCTCGACGCAACAAACAGCGGAGCGATTCTAGAAGAGGAAGAGACAGGTAGACAACGAAGCAACACATCGTCCGTAACTATCATGAGCAAACATCAATGAAAATAACATCAAGAGCCATTAGCTCAGTTACGAGCGACGCATCTACCGAACTCGCTACAAGTTGTCTCGACGCATAAGCAGCGGAGCAATTCTGGTAGAGGAAGAGACAGGAAGGCAGCGAAGGAAAACATCGTCCGTAACCATCATGAGTAAGCATCAATTGAAAAAAACATCAAGAGCCATTAGCTCAGTTGGTAGAGCATCTGACTTTTAATCAGAGGGTCGAAGGTTCGAATCCTTCATGGCTCACCATTTACTTTTAACTAGTAATTGGCCCGTTGGTCAAGTGGTTAAGACACCGCCCTTTCACGGCGGTAACACGGGTTCGAATCCCGTACGGGTCACCAATTTAATAGGTCCGGTAGTTCAGTTGGTTAGAATGCCTGCCTGTCACGCAGGAGGTCGCGGGTTCGAGTCCCGTCCGGACCGCCATTTTTAAAATGTTGTTTGGCTCGATAGCTCAGTCACGAGCATAACATCATCGAATTCACTTCGAGTTGTCCCGACACAGCCTGCTACAAAGCGAAGCTAGTAAGAGGAAGGGACAGGGTAACGACCAAAGTAAAATATTAAGTTAATGATAGACAAACTCATAAAGAATTATTTTTCACTTGGCTCGATAGCTCAGTCGGTAGAGCAGAGGACTGAAAATCCTCGTGTCGGCGGTTCGATTCCGTCTCGAGCCACCATTTTTATGTTTAAAGACACAATCTTTTAACTAACGTTAGGTAACTTATTATAAATATGCCGGTCTAGCTCAATTGGTAGAGCAACTGACTTGTAATCAGTAGGTTGGGGGTTCAAGTCCTCTGGCCGGCACTCTAATTATATATTGATAAACATATGGAGCCTGTTGAGAAACAAGGCTTTTTTTGTTGTAAACAATTAATAATCGAGAACGAGGGGTTACAGCAATTTTTAAAGCTAGATGTCTAGTTTAGCTAGTAGTGGGGATTTCGATGATGTTCATAGTAATAATACAGTTTGTTTACAAGTTTACTAATTTAAACCACAAAACCAATCACTTATGGTAAAATAACTCTTGTTGAAAAATGTCGATAGAAAAGGTTTACATCTATCGCTTTGTTGAAGCAGGAGGAAAACGATGTTTAAAGGAAGCCAGTTATTTTCTAAGGTTAGAGATAAGTATAAACAATTAATAGATACAAGTAAGCGGGTGCTTACAGAAACAAAAATTAAACAAATAACAACTGCAGGTGTTTCATTATGTGCAGCATCACTGATCACCGTATCGGCGATCTATGCGAGTGAAACGAAGCTCGATCAATTAGATACAGTCTACCATGTTTACCTCGATCAGGAATCAATTGGAAGTGTTGCTGATAAACAACTAGTTGAAGGGATAATTAGTGACAGGATGGAAGAAGTACAGGAAGACTATGAACATTTAAACCTAGTTCTTGCTGAAGAGCTTCACCTAATACCTGAGAAAGTATTTCATGCTAACGTTGAACCTACAGAAACCGTTGAACAACTTAACGATAAAGTTTCATTAGCCGCAGAAGCAATCGTTTTAAAGGCTGATGATAAAGATGTTTTATATGTAAGCGATCAACAACAGGCAGATGAGGTTATAAGCGAATTTCTGCTTCAATACATTTCTGAAGATGACTTAGAAGTTTATGAAGCCCTTGTTGAGGATAGTGGTGAGCTTGAGGAGAAGAAGTTACCAGATGTCGGAGAAACGGACATTTTAGCAGTTGAACTATCAGCAACACTTGGTTTTGAAGAGGCTGTCGCTGAGATTGATGAAGTTCTCTCGACTGAACAAGCGGTCAAACAGTTAAATCTAGGGACATTAGAAGAGCGTACATATCAAGTTGAGGCAGGCGATGTCTTAGGTACTATTGCCAGTGGCCATCAGCTATCAACGAGTGAATTGTTGAAATTGAACTCAGAAGTGACCGAAGATACCCTTTTGCAAATTGGCGATGAATTGAATGTCACCGAGTATGAGCCAGTTGTGACAGTTGTTGTTACTGAAGCAGTAACTCAAAAAGAAGAAATTCCTTATAAAACAGAAGTAAGGGAAGATGATTCGATGTGGAAAGGTGACACGAAGGTTGCTCAAGAAGGCAAGGCTGGAGAGCGGATTGCGAGCTATGAAATCGTCAAAGAGAATGGGACTACAATTAAGCGTAGTTTAATTGGTGAAGAAGTGATTGAAGAAGCTGTCGACCATATCGTTCTAAAGGGAACGAAAGAGTCACCATCACGAGGAACAGGGAACTTATCGTGGCCAGCGGTTGGTGGTTACATTTCTAGCTATCAAGGAATGAGGTGGGGTCGATTACATAAAGGAATTGACATCGCCCGTCCAACAGAGCGTTCAATCCTTGCAGCTGATAACGGCACAGTGACGTCAGCTGGTTGGAATGGCGGTTATGGAAAAACGGTAAAAATCGATCATAATAATGGAATGGAGACGCTTTATGCCCATTTAGAGTCCATAGATGTGAGTGTTGGAGATACCATTCGAGCAGGAGAAAGAATTGGTAGAATGGGGACAACTGGGAACTCAACAGGAATTCACCTTCACTTTGAAGTTTATAAAAATGGTCAATTAGCAGATCCAATGGATTATTTGAACTATTAATTGTAAAGGTAGCCTTTAGCCACGTATGCTAGAGGCTATCTTTTCTATTTTTAACTAGTAATTTCCGACGTTTTGATCACTTGCCATTACGGCTGCTGTGTTAGAATATTAAGTAGATAGAAATTAGTTTGAATAGGTTATAGGAGCGGATTTTATGGATAAGCGGATTTTAGTTGTTGATGATGAACAGCCGATTGCTGATATTTTAAAGTTTAGCCTTGAAAAAGAAGGTTTTCAGGTTTTTTGTGCTTATGATGGACTTGAAGCGGTTCATTTAGTTGAACAAGAAAAGCCTGACTTAATTTTATTAGATATTATGCTTCCTCATAAAGATGGTATGGATGTTTGCCGAGAGGTACGGGCGAAATATGATATGCCGATTATTATGCTCACGGCCAAAGACTCGGAGATTGATAAGGTCCTTGGGCTAGAGCTTGGTGCAGATGACTATGTGACGAAGCCTTTTAGTACGCGTGAACTGATTGCAAGAGTGAAGGCGAATTTACGTAGGCACCAAAGTCTTACTGAACAGCCAGAGAGTCGAGAGATAGCTGTTGGTGAGCTTGCGATTCTCCCTGATGCATACCTTGTTAAAAAGAGAAATGAAACGATTGAGTTAACTCATCGTGAATTCGAGCTTATTCATTATTTAGCGAAGCATTTAGGACAAGTGATGACAAGGGAGCATTTGCTACAGGCTGTTTGGGGCTATGATTATTTTGGTGATGTTCGCACGGTTGATGTTACGGTTCGTCGTTTGCGTGAGAAAGTAGAAGATAACCCGAGTGAGCCGGCTTGGATTATTACACGCAGAGGAGTTGGCTACTATTTAAATAGTGAACAGGGGCAATAGCAATGGAACAAAAAGTCGGTTTCTTTAAATCGATTCAATTTAAATTGATTATTATTTATGTGCTCCTCATATTAATTGCGATGCAAATAATTGGAGTTTATTTTGCGAGGCAGTTAGAAGGTCAGCTCGTTTCGAACTTTTTTGATACGCTTGATGAACGTGCGAACCTACTTGCATATAATGTCGAGCAAGAAATGATAAAGCCAAGAGAGGGTGAAAACTCATTAGAGCGCGATATCAACCGCCTCTTGCGCGAATTTTTCTCGATTGAAAATTCCGAAGTGCAAGTGATCGACAGTAACAAAGTTGTGATAAGCACCTCAAATTTTAATAACCGCCATATCGTCGGTCAACAGACGACAGAGGTCCGTGTCAAACGAGCGCTCGTTGGGACAAAGGACGAGATTATACTAAGAGATCCGCAAACAGGCCATCGGATGAGAGTGATGGCTGTCCCGATTAAGTCAAACAATGAAACAATCGGTGCCATTTATATTGAAGCTTCAATGGAGGATATTTATAACCAAGTTCAGCAAATCAATAACATTTTAGCTTCAGGGACGATTATTGCCCTGGCAATATCAGCCGTTCTAGTGGTTTTGATTGCGAGAACGATTACTAGGCCAATTATGGCGATGCAAAAATTGACGAGGAGAATGGCTAAAGGTGACTTCTCTAGTAAGGCGGAGGTATATAGTAGTGATGAAATTGGCCAGTTAGCGATGTCTTTTAATGATCTATCATTGAAGTTAAGAGAGGCAAATGCAACAACAGAAGGTGAACGAAAAAAGCTTATGTCTGTGTTAACTCATATGACTGATGGGGTCATTGCAACGGATGATGATGGCCACATTATTTTGATGAATAAGCGTGCGGAAGAACTGTTAGCGATAAAAAGTGAGGATGCCCATAAGTTGAGCTTACCTGAATTGCTTCGTCTGCCTGAATCCTTTACGTTAAAAGATTTGTATGATCATCCTGAAACTGTCCTACTTGATTTTAGTGATGATGATTGCGCGTATCTACTAGAGGCTAATTTTTCAATCATTCAAAAGGAAAGTGGACCGATCAACGGGTTAATTACCGTTCTTCATGATGTTACGGAACAAGAAAAAATCGAACAAGACCGCAGGGAATTTGTTGCTAATGTTTCGCATGAATTACGAACGCCGTTAACAACGATGAAAAGTTACCTAGAGGCCCTTGAGGATGGCGCTATTAAAGACCCAGAGATTGCACCAAGGTTCTTAGACGTTACTCAGAATGAAACAGAGCGGATGATTCGCCTCGTAAATGACCTTTTGCAGTTGTCGAAGATTGATACTCGAGACTATCAATTGAACAAAGAGCTCGTTGACTTGCGCGCATTTCTAGAAATGATCATTGACCGTTTTGAGATGATGTCAAAGGATCGAAAAATAACATTCGTCCGCAAACTGCCAGCTTATCCAACTGAGCTTGATATTGATCGTGATAAGCTCACACAGGTGTTAGATAACATCATTTCCAATGCGATAAAATACTCCCCTAAAGGTGGTAAAGTTACAATCGAGTTGCTCCATCAGGGCCATAATGTCAGGATTGGTATTTCAGATGAAGGGGTAGGGATTCCGAAAGAAAGTCAGGGGAAAATCTTTGAACGCTTTTATCGTGTGGATAAGGCTAGAGCAAGAAGCATCGGCGGGACTGGATTAGGGCTAGCAATCGCCCGTGAGCTTGTGCATGCCCATGGTGGCGAAATCTGGGCATCTAGTGAAGTTGATGCTGGAACGACGATATTCTTTACACTCCCATATTCCCCCATTCAGGGAGGTTTATCAGAATGACATATGAACAGATGAAATCAGCTGTACTAACGTTTCTTGTCCTTTTGAGTGTTATCCTAACGTGGCAGCTTTGGACATTTCAGCCTGAATATAGCTTGTTAGAAGAAGAGCCTGAATATATTGAGAGCGATCCAATTGGTGAGGAGAAAGCGGTGGCTGAAGTTATTCAACCTGAACAAATGGTGCTCCATAATGGTAGTGATGATTACATTGTTACCCATGAAGATGCGTTATTTACAGAACTTTATAATGTCTTATTATCGAGTGAAATTGATGGGGTATTTACCCCTGCAAATGAAGGTCTTCAATCGTTATTAGCGATTGAACATGGGGTTGAGGTGGTTTACCCGACTTCTGTCGTTAATGATGTGTTTTTACGTAAGCTTACGGTCGATGCTGATGATTTCCATATGCCGCTAGAAGAGGTTGATCGTGTATTGCTTTTTACAACGAGTGACTCAGATTATGTTCATATTCGTTTCGTTTCTGAAAGTGGACAACGAATTGTTCAAGCATTTACAAATTACCCGAGCGGTGAATTTGAAGATCATTTCTTATCGCAAACAAATGAATTGCCTAAAGCAGTTTCATATCCTGCACATATCACGAATGAAGGCTTTTCAGTTCAACATTATTTACCTGAAGAAACCTTGGCATTTGACCGGTTGTCTTATACATCAACATTAACTTCAGCGACTGACTTTAGACAAATTCTCTTTAGTGATCCAAATTATGTGAAGTTTTACCGTCAAGAGGACGGAGATCAAGTGTTTACTGATGGTAATCGCATGATGACAATTAGCGGAGATCGTAACTTTATGGATTATATTCATCCAGTTTTTACAGATAACCAAGAGCCGGGCTCGACTGATATTGTTAGCCGTGCTTATGAGTTCATAAATGGGCACAGTGGCTGGACTGACATGTATCTCTTATATGATTGGACGTCTTCAAGTGTAAGGGACGAAGCGCTTTTTCGAATGAATGTTTCTGGCCTACCGGTTTTTGCTGTTGAAGGTGAAGACCGAGCTTATATTTATGTATCACAGTCTGGTATTCAAATCTCGCGGTATGTTCGTCCTTTGTTTGATTTAGATGCAGAGCCAATCAATGCGAGAGAACAGGTGATACTACCGTCTGGACAAGAGGTGCTGACATATTTGGAGTCAGAAGGGTACTTAGAGCGACAGAGGCGCCCTGAAGTGAAAGTTGGCTATGAGTTAACGAAGGAAAATGCAATTATTACCTTAGAACCACACTGGTTTATCGGGTATAATGGCCATTGGGAAAAGATTTCATTCGGTGATCGAAACGATCTGGAGGACGAACGCGATGGATTGGAGTAGAACAAAAACCATATTTATTGTTACGTTTCTGTTTTTAAATTCTTTTCTCATTTTCCAATTGATTGAACAAATGAATGCAAACCAAATTAATATCATTGCTGAAGCGACGATTCAAGAGCGCTTAGAAGAAATGAATATAGAGATTGATGTTGATATACCTGAAGAAGATATTGCAGGAATCTATATTGTCGGTAGTAGTGTGGGCTATGATAATGAGATCAGAGATTTTTTGAGTGATCAACAAATTCGGATCGTTGATGAAACGACCGTCATTTCAACTCTTGATGAGCCTTATGAGCTTGGACCAGCTGACTATGGCATTCAATTAGACCGGTTTTTAGACGAATATATTTGGCGTGGCGAAGAGTATCGTTTTGCAGGTTGGGACGAGGAACTTCGTCAAGTGGTACTCTATCAAACCTATGATGATGTTATGATCTATACCTTTGACGAAGTGTCATTGCTGTTGCAGCTTAATGAAGAAGGCGAGATTACTGGTTATCAGCAAAATTATTTAACCATTAATGAACAAGGTCAAGAACGAGAAGTTTTATCTGGTTTACGAGCGATTGAGACTCTCTTAAATGAACAATTGATGATGAGTAATCACGTCGTGTCGCATCTTGAATTAGGGTACTATAGTTTGTTGCAGCCGTTTGGTGGTGTACAAGTATTTGCGCCAATGTGGAGAATCACCGTTGATGATGACAATTATCTCGTTCATGCGATTGATGGTTCAATACAACAAGTAAACTAACGAAACGTCTCGTTTTAAGGACCATCTTGTAGTCTATGAAAATGGAGTGAATCATATGAGTTTATCGTTCAGTGTGTTAGCAAGTGGAAGTACGGGGAATGCCGTATACGTTGCAACAGAAAAGCAACGGTTGTTAATTGATGCTGGCTTGAGTGGTAAAAAAATGGACATGTTATTTGAAAAGGCTGGCTTAGACCCCGCGCAGTTAGATGGGATATTGGTGACACATGAACATAGTGACCATATCAAAGGGGTCGGGATTATAGCTAGAAAGTATAATGTACCGATCTATGCCAATGAAAAAACCTGGAATGCGATGGAACAAGGACTTGGGAAAATCCCATTAGATCAGAAGTTCACGTTCGCGCCAGAACAAGTCCAAACGTTTGCTGATCTTGATGTTGAATCTTTTCGTGTTTCACATGATGCGGCTGAGCCAATGTTCTTTGTCTTTCACCATCAGGGGAAAAAGCTCGCACTTGCAACGGATCTTGGTTATGTGAGCGATCGTATTAAAGGGACAATTAAGGATGCCAATGCGTTAATATTTGAAGCGAATCATGATACGAATATGCTACGTATGGGGCGTTACCCATGGAGTGTTAAACGTAGAATATTAAGCGATGTTGGTCACGTTTCAAATGAAGATGCAGGTCTCGCACTTGCCGAAGTTATCGGTGACCAAACATCTAGCATTTATTTAGCGCATTTAAGTAAAGATAATAATATGAAGGATCTAGCAAGGTTAACGGTTAAACAGACATTAGAAGGAAAAGGATTTCAAGTCGGTGATCAGTTTCATTTATATGATACAGATCCCGAGAAGCCAACGGAGATTGCTGTCGTTTAGCCTACATGTAGCGGTTTAATGTGTATTCAAATGGGGAAATCTATAAAAAGTATGAGAAAATATCGAAATCCTGGGGAGCATATAGATTTTAAACGCAGGTGTTAGTTAAAATAAGATAAACACATTCCTTAAGACATCGTTCAAAATATAAATATAGGATGGTGAAAAAGTCATGGGTTATTATGATGAACACTATTCAAATGAACGCAGAAGTGAACAAAGGAATCGAAAAGGGATTGGTTTATCTGCGTTTGTCGGTGCGGTTGTTGGGGGACTTGTTGTCTTGCTCGCACAGCCACTGCTGTCACCAGACCAAGGTGGTAGTGAAGTAGCGGATCCAACAACAGTCCCTATTGAGACCGAACAGTTAGTAGGTGTAGATGAGTCTGTGAATGTCTCCGTTAACTCAGATATTACAGAAGCCGTTGAAATGGTTTCTGATGCTGTTGTTGGTGTAATTAACTTACAGCAATCAAACTTTTGGTCTGAAGCTGGTGGAGAAGGCACGGGTTCTGGGGTCATTTATAAAGTAGACGGTGACCGCGCCTTTGTTGTTACAAATCATCATGTGATTGAAGGAGCGAGCCAAGTTGAAGTTAGCTTAAGTGATGGCTCACGAGTCGAAGCCGAAGTACTAGGTGCTGATATTTTCACTGACCTTGCTGTTTTAGAGATTGAAAGTGAGAATGTCACAACTTCTGCTGAGTTTGGTAACTCCGAACTACTTCGCGTCGGTGAACCAGCAATTGCCATTGGCAATCCACTTGGGCTAGAATTTTCACGTTCTGTCACCCAAGGGATCATCAGTGCGACTGAACGTAGCATCCCAGTTGATCTAAGTGGTAACCGCCAAGTCGATTGGCATGCTGAGGTTATACAGACAGATGCAGCGATTAATCCAGGAAATAGTGGCGGCGCACTCATTAACATTCAAGGTCAAGTGATTGGAATTAACTCAATGAAGATTGCGCGGAGTTCCGTTGAAGGGATTGGATTTGCAATTCCATCTTCGTTAGCGATTCCGATCATTAATGATTTGGAACGCTTTGGCGAAGTTCAACGGCCACAGATGGGAGTTGGCATTCGCTCGTTATCAGAAATTCCAAGCTATCATTGGCAGCAAACATTAAACTTACCTGACGATGTCAAAGCGGGAGTATTTATTATGAGTGTTTCTCCAATGTCGCCAGCAGATCATGCTGGACTGGATGAGTACGATGTCATTGTTGGTCTTGATGATAATGAAATAAAAGACAGCCATGATTTAAGAAAGTACTTATACACAGAGAAAAGCACTGGTGATCAGATGGAAGTATCTTTCTATCGGGATGGACAAAAGCAAACAGTTACATTAGAATTAACAGAAGAAACTTATTAACATGTGCAAAAGCAGAGGACCTTGCTAAGGGTAAGGGTCCCTGCTTTTATTTTTGATTGATAAAGGAAATGATTGAAGGGAGTCTTAATTATGTATATGTGCTGCGTAGAGCATGTTGAAATAGCGATTGACGAAGTTGTTGATGAATACCACACTGCACCAGTTGTTGAGAAATTAACAGAGGAGTCTGTTTTATCCACAAGTTGTTCTTTTTGTTCTAAACAGGCTTTGTATAGGATTTCGGAATAGTCTGTGAATAAAAACTGTTGATATGTGGATAACTACTGTGGATAAGTTGTGAGGAAGGGTGAATGACTTGTGAATATTTCGATTGTTGTTGTTGGGAAGCTAAAGGAGAAATTTTTGAAATCAGGAATAGATGAATTTACGAAACGAATTCGCCCCTATGCGAAGATAGATATCATTGAAGTCGCTGATGAGAAAGCACCGGAACAACTAAGTGATGTGGAGATGGACCAAATAAAAGCAAAAGAGGGCGAGCGCATTCTTGCGAAAATTCCTCATGACACACATGTGATTGCATTAGCGATCGATGGCAAGATGTATAGCTCAGAACAACTAGCAAAGGAAATTGATCAGCTCGCGACGTACGGTAAAAGTAAGCTTGCGTTTGTGATTGGCGGGTCACTTGGACTAAGCGATGAGGTCATGAAACGCGCCAATGGGACCATCTCATTTTCAAAGATGACTTTTCCACACCAGCTCATGCGCTTGATTCTTGTCGAGCAAATTTACCGTGCTTTTAAGATTAATCGGGGGGAACCGTATCATAAGTAGGTGGGGGTTATCTTATTGATCATGATGAAGGGCAAAAGGAGAGAGAAAAGCGTTGGAAATGTCTTTCATAGGGGTGATGAAGGACAAAAGAGCATAGAAAAGCGTCTGAAATGTCCTTCATAGGGGTGATGAAGGACAAAAGAGCATAGAAAAGCGTCTGAAATGTCCTTCATAATAGCGATGAGGGACACACAGCCGTAAAAGGCTGTTCCTTAATAGGAACAGCCCGGTCATTATATTCTCTCTGTTACGGCTACTGGGACGGCTGGATCTAAAATCTTGTCTTTTTTGACTTCGTATAATCCATGAGGCGTTAGACGTAGTCCAGGTAGAAAATCACACGTCAAAAACAGTAACGAATATAAAATGTCATGGAATGGATAGCCACGTTCTTGCATCGCGGTTAAAAACTGATTTTGGTAAGTAACGGCTGTGTCAAATGAAGTGGAGGTTGTCATCATTCCGGTTAACGGTAACGGGATTTCTAGGACGATTTCGTCGTTATCAACAAGGACAACACCTCCGTTAAGCTCATGGACTCTTGCGGCTGCCTTCGCCATTGCTTTAGGGTCTTTACCCATCACTAATAGTTCGGTTGTTGTGTTATACGTCGTGGCAAGCCCATCTATGTTCTTTGCGTAATTTTGTAAAAGCGCTTTCGATACCCAATTTCCATTTCGGTCAATTAAAAAGGCTTGGACGAGGTCTTCGTGTTGAGAAAGATCAATAAAGCCATTCTTAGACGGGAGAGTCGCGTCTGTTCGCTTACTGATCACTGTACTTAAAAAGTGAGCGACAGGGACTGGCTGTTCTGGGACTGGATGTGGGTAACGGTATAAATCTGGGTTTTCTATGACCGACTTTGCAACGGTAAATGGTTCTCTGACTAAGTATTGCTCCCAATTAATATTAGGGAGCTTCGTTGTTAGCTCGCCGTTCTCAGCGACGATTTCCCCTTTGGCGATTACTTGTTCAGGGCGGAAGCTTGTTAGGTCTGGTAAGAGAAGCACGTCTGCTTGTCGACCAGGTGCTAAGCCGCCAATATACTCGTCTAATCGTAAGTAAGTGGCTGGATTTATCGTCACCATTTGAATGGCTTGAATTGGATCAATGCCCAGTTCAACCGCTTTTCTGACAAGACCGTCGACAAAACCTTCCTCATCAATAAAGGATGGGTGTGGCCCATCAGTCGTCATAATGACTCGACTTGTATTTACTTTTTGTTCGGTAATCAATTTAATGATTTCAGGTAGATCAGGGCGAAGGGAACTGTTTCGCAGGACAGTCCAGATGCCTAAACGCAACCGGTTTAATGCTTCTTCTGTCGTAATCGCTTCGTGACAAGCGTTAACACCAGAAGCAGCAATTGCATTTAATTTTTCATAGTTACAGCCAGCATTATGGCTATCAACGACTTTTCCTAATTTTTTTACGTGTTCAACCGTATCTAATACAAATGGATCTGCATCATAAAGTAACGGCCAACGCGTGACTTCGGCGCTGCCAAGGACGTCATCAAGCTCGAGTAACGATTGGATATCCTTTTGATTGAACCATTGTCTTTCTTTAGGATAATCAGATTGAGAGACGAGTCGGATCAACCAAAAGAAACTTCCAGGGAGCGTTCGTAAATCTTTAATCATATCCTTTAATCCCTTTGCTCCCATGTGCAAATAAAAGAATAAGTTATCATTAACAGTTGTCGTTGTACCTAATGGTAAGACCTTACCTGTGACACTAACCGGATTATAAAACACCCACGGGTGGGCATGAGATTCAATAAACCCAGGGGAAATATACTTTCCAGTCGCATCGATAACGTTTGTTTGTTCTCCAATCGAGTGCTCGCTTTCACCGAGGTAGGCGATACTGTCTTTATAGATCGCTACGTTGTGTTTTAGTAATTCCCCAGAGTACACATTGATGACGGTTCCGTTTTTAATATAAATGTCTGCAGGGCGTTCTCCTTTAGCAACTTCAATTAACTCCGCTCTTGTTGCGTTAAGTTTCATTATGTTCAAATCCCCCTTATTATGTTTTATTAACTATCGTTTAATAAATGATATTATACTAAAAATTTTAAATATTTACAAAAGTTATTGATCGATGCGATGATTGTTGATCCAGAAAAGAAAGTAGAACAGCAAATGAAATGTTTCGTTAGTTAACTTAGCTGTTCACAATATTGTCACGTTACATAGGGTGCTATTTTTATCACGCGTGTCATTTCACGAGGAGTTAAGCTGATATAATAGAGTAATAGAAAAAATAATAAAGGGGATTGAGAGTTGACAAATATGGAATTAAAAAATAAGGAAGAGTTGAGCCAACAAAGTCGTCCATTTCGAACGATGATTAAACAGCTTGTTGAGCATAAATATTTTCAACCGATTGTTATAGCAATTATTCTTTTAAATGGCTTGGTTATCGTTGCAGAGAGCTATTTGACTGGTAACGGGTTATTACTTTTCTTAGATCAAATCATTGTTTGGGTATTTGTACTTGAGCTAGTCTTGAAAATTATCGGTCTCGGATTTAAAGGGTACTTTTCGCAAAGGTGGAATATCTTCGACTTCACGATTGTTGTCGCTAGTTTAGCCTTTTATAATACACCATTTGTTAGTGTCCTGAGATTGATCAGGGTCTTGCGATTAATTCGCATGATTCCGGCGATTCCAGCACTACGTAAAATCATTGACTCGTTAATGAAATCGATCCCGGCCTTAACCGGAATCTTGGGCTTATCAATCTTAATTTTTTCAATCTATGCGATCATCGGGACGACTTTCTTTAGAGATGTATTGCCTTATGAGTTTTTTGGTAGTTTCCATACGGCATTATTTACGCTAATGCAGGTTGTTACCTTTGAGTCGTGGGCGAGCCAAGTGGCTAGGCCGGTTATTAATGAAATCCCATGGGCTTGGGTTTATTTTGTCTCCTTCATTATTATTGGAGCATTAGTTATTTTAAACCTTGTCGTTGCTGTTATCTTAAGCTATTTAGGACAAGAGGACGAAGTGAACCGTGAGGAGCAGATGGACCGGCTATATAAAGAGAATCGTGAATTAAAGCACGATATCGAGGAAATAAAACAAATTCTTTTAAACCAGCAAAATAATAGAGGAATGGATGGGGCGCCTCGTGATGAAGAAAAGCATTCTTCATAGACGTAGCACAGATGACTTACGTTGTCTGTGCTTTTCTTATTACTGAGACACTGCAATCATGATAAAAACGAACCTATCATTACGTTTGTTTGTAGTTAGAATATATGATGATTGAAATAAAGCCACTTTTATTGAATCGAATTTGACCACTTCTGATATGATAGTTGTACCTATTAAGACAGTAAAAAGTAAGTTAAGAGGTTATATCTAATATTTTCTGAATATTCAAAATAAAAATGTTTCTATTTGTTATAAAAGCTTGCAAACAACATATATTGAACTCAGAAGTCGTGATAAATTGAGCCCATAAGGAGGAATTTGAATGAGATTAGAGGAAAAAGTGGCAATTATAACTGGGGCTGGTTCTGGTATTGCAAAAAATATTGCATTTCGGTTTGCAAAAGAAGGTTGTGCAGTTATTTGTGCTGATATTAAAGGTGAAGAAGAAACGGCAGCTAAAATTAATGAAGCTGGTGGCAGAGCGTTAGCTATTAAATCTGATGTTTCTAGTTTAAATAGTTGGGAAGAGTTATTGAAGAAAACCATCGACGAATTCGGAACAGTGAATATCCTTTGTAATATAGCTGGAATTTCTGAAGCAGTTGATATTGTGGACTTAACAGAGGAGCAATTTGATAACATGATAAATGTTAATCTAAAAGGAGTATTTTTTGGAATGAAAGTTGTTTTGCCAGAGTTAGTAAAAAACGGGTACGGGAAAATTATAAACATCGCTTCACTTGCTGCACATGTAGGGTTAACTGGACTTCCAAGTTACTCAGCTTCAAAAGGAGGTGTCATTTCATTAAGCCGTCAAGTGGCAATGGACTATGCCGATCAAAATATCCAGATAAATGTAGTGTCACCTGGTATTATTGAAACACCGATTTTAGCAAATAACCCTCCTGAAGTTACAAAAGCATTTACAGATGCTACTCCGATAGGTCGTTTAGGGAAACCAGATGAAATAGGAAATATGGTACTTTTTCTTGCTTCTGAAGAATCCGATTTTGTAACTGGTCAGGCAATAAAAGTAGATGGGGGTTGGGGGTCTAAATAAATTCCAAGAATCTGGTGATAATTAATGTTGAAAAGGGAGATTTTGGAAAGGACTATCTTCTTATAGATGGTCTTTTTTTATTTGAGAAGGTCAAATAACTTTTTACAAATTACCCGATCAACATTTAATACCACCAATATTTAACATTTTAGTTAAATAGGTAAGTTTTCAATACTTCGATTCTATGGAGCCGTTCATTATGCTAAAATATTATCTATGAGTGTACAGTTGGTATTTTAAGTGAAACCTAGTAGGAGGAAATTATGAGTATATTAGAGCTACTAGATGAGGTCAATGCCGTATTATGGGGGCCTCCTAGTTTAATTTTATTATTTGGGACAGGGTTATTTTTAACCGTAGTTTTAAAGGGATTGCAATTTCGCCATCTCATCTACGCCTTTAAGTTAGGATTTGGTAAAGAAGATCAGAACGATGCCACAGCTGCTGGTGATGTTAGTCACTTCAAAGCATTGATGACAGCTCTTGCAGCGACGATTGGTAATGGAAATATTGCTGGTGTAGCAACTGCGATTACATTGGGAGGGCCAGGAGCGCTCTTTTGGATGTGGATTGTTGGATTGCTAGGTATGGCTACGAAGTATGGTGAAGCGTTGCTTGCGGTGAAGTATCGTGTAAAGAACGAAAGAGGCGAATACTCAAGTGGACCGATGTATTATATCGAACGAGGGCTCGGCCGTAAATTCAAATGGCTAGCGTTATTCTTTGCATTATTCGGTTCGCTTGCAGCCTTTGGTATTGGTAATAGTGTCCAGTCAAACACGATTGCTGATGTTGCTAGTAATAGCTTTGGGATGCCGGGCTGGCTCACAGGTGCTCTCTTAATGATCCTTGTTGGTTTCATTGTTTTTGGAGGTCTCCAACGAATTAGTGCTGTTGCTAGCTTTTTTGTACCGATTATGGCTTTTCTATATATTAGTGGAGCGATTCTTATTCTAATTTTAAATTATGATATGATCATTCCTGCTTTTGAACTTATTTTCTATTATGCCTTTAATCCAGTCGCAGCTGCTGGTGGCTTCCTAGGAGTAGTCGTATCTGAGGCGATCCGTAACGGGGTAGCCCGCGGAGTGTTTTCCAATGAGGCGGGTCTTGGTACTGCGGCGCTAATTGCTGGTAATGCACGTGCGGATCATCCGGTTAAACAAGCGCTTGTGGCGATGACTGGTACATTTATTGTCACGATTATTGTCTGTACGATGACCGGGTTAACGCTGCTGATTACAGGTTTCTGGGATCCATCTGGTGGTTTGATTTCGGGAGTACAGCACGATGCAACACTTGAAGGTGGTGCATTAACAAGTGCGGCCTTTGGTTCAGCTCTTGGAATCATAGGGGAATATATTGTCTCATTTTCTGTGGTTTTCTTTGGTTTCTCAACGATTGTTGGTTGGTATGTCTACGGAGAGAAATGCTTCGAATATCTCGTTGGTTCAAGAGGGATTGCTGGTTACCGCTTAGCTTATATTGTGGCTTGTGGAATTGGAGCGGTTGCTAATCTTGCAACGGTATGGGCTTTTGCAGACATGGCTAATGCGTTAATGATGATTCCTAACTTAATTGCGCTACTTCTTCTCTGGAGAGTGATTGTTGCAGAAACGAATGATTACTTTACAAACTTTTATAAACATGCGAATGCAGTAGGGTCTGTAGAGAAAAAGATTGGATAATATGTTATATAGCACGAATTTGTTGGTACTCTTATATTCAATGGGTGTCTTAAAGGAGATTGAACAACCTTTAAGACACCTATTTTTTTGTTGCAGGAGGACTTCCATTTATTTGCTTGAAATAAAGATTGCAATCGAGGTTGCTTTTGCTATAATTGATTCTTGTGCTTTTTGAACGCATAAAAAATTAATTATACATCTTAGGAGGAAACTTTTTGAAACAACAACATCATATTGACTGGCCGGTAATGATCATCAGTGGGGGATTATTACTAGCTTTTGTCATTACAGCTATGATTAATACAACATTGATTAGTGACGTAGTAAATGCATCTTTTGAATTTTCGGCAACGTATTTTGGGGCTTTCTGGCAAGTGCTGATGCTTCTTACGTTTCTGATTGCTTTATATATTGCTTTTTCTAAAAATGGTAGGGTGAAACTAGGAAAACAAGATAAGCCTGAAATGAGTACATTTAAATGGCTAGCGATTATTATGTGTACGCTGTTAGCAGGCGGAGGGGTATTTTGGGCTGCTGCAGAGCCGATGTATCATTTCTTATCGACACCACCAATGTATGGTGATGTTCCGGCAGGTACGGTCGAGGCCATTGCTCCTGCTCTAACACAATCATTCTTAGATTGGGGTTTTCTAGCATGGGCCATTTTAGGGACATTAAGTGCGATTGTTCTTATGTATGGTCATTTTCATAAAGGAATGCCGTTAAAACCTCGTACGCTTCTTTATCCGATCTTTGGTGAGAAGATTATGCAAAAGAGTGTTCTAGGTACGCTTGTCGATGCCTTTTCAATTATAGCCGTTGCGGCAGGTACAATTGGACCGATTGGATTCTTAGGTCTTCAAGCAGCTTATGGTTTGGATGCCTTGTTTGGGGTCCCAAATACATTTCTGACACAGTTCTTAATTATTGTAGGATTAATTACAATCGCGTCAATTTCAGCGGTGACTGGTGTTCACCGTGGGATTCAACTATTAAGTCGTTTTAACATTATATTTACGTTCATTCTAATCGTATTGGTTCTGCTATTAGGTCCAGGAGCTTTTATTATTGACTCATTTATCGGATCTTTCGGTGTTTATATGAGGGATTTCTTTGTTGTTAGTTTATACCGTGGTGATACGGGGTGGCTTTCATTTTGGACAATCTTCTTCTGGGGTTGGTTTATCGGTTATGGGCCAATGATGGCTATTTTCATTAGTCGAATTTCACGAGGGAGAACGATTCGTGAGTTAGTTACAGCTGTAGCGATTATCGCACCACTTGTCACGAACTTCTGGTTTTCTGTCGTTGGTGGCTCTGGGATCTTCTATGAATTACAAAATGCGGGGTCTGTATCTGGCCCATTAGATGCTGGGGGAATGCCTGCAGCGATGATCGCTATTGTTGAACAGATGCCATATGGAACGGCCTTGGCTGCTGCATTTCTTCTTGTTACGATTGTATTCGTAGCGACGACGAGTGACTCGATGTCATATACGATTTCTATGGCTGTTACTGGAAGTGGGAGCCCATCAAGCGCCCTTCGTGTTTTCTGGGCAGTGATTATGGGAGCTGTTGCTGTTTCACTCCTATTTATTGGCGGTGGCAGTATCGATGCACTACAATCGTTCATTGTCTTTACAGCTGTGCCTGTATCGTTGATTTTATTACCAACGCTATGGCTTGCACCAAGAGTAGCAGGGGAACTGGCACGTGAACAAGGGTTTACAACTACTGCAAAATCAAATAAAGGTTAATAAAAAACAAGCTTGGAGAAATTGCTCCAAGCTTGTTTTGTTAACAAAATTGATCTTTTTTGTTTGGATTTCGTAAACCAAACAGTGGGCGTAAAGAAAGAGCTAAGAATGTACCTAGCAACGCCATGATCGCCCATGCCCAGCCATGAAGACTAAATGAAGCAATTCCACCGAAGTAAGCGCCAATGTTACAACCGAAGGCAAGGCGAGAGCCATATCCCATCAATAGTCCACCAACAATGGCAGCTCCAGCTACACCGCGTGTAATCTTCTTCGGTTTGAATGTACCTTGGAATGATGCAGAAATAAATGCTCCTAAGATAATTCCGAAGTTCATCACACTTGTCGTATCTGCTAAAACTGTTGTAGAAAGGGCTTCTTCATTTGCTCCTGAAAAATAACCCCATGTCGTAACGTCGACACCTGTAGCCATGAGAGTTTTTCCACCCCAAAGGGCAAATGCTGATGTAATTCCCCACGGTGTTCCTCGAATCGTTAACACTAAAGCATTTAATAGCGCAAGAATAATTGCTGCCGCAAATAAAGGCCAAGAACCACGTAAAACTTTTTTCAACCCAGTTGTTGTTGGTAAAGGTTTCATCATTGGTGGTCTTTTCTTTTTCGCGATTTGAACGGTAATCCAGTAAATGACGATAAAAGCGACAATTTGCACGAACCAAGCGCCAAGGTAGCCAAGTCCTGTTGATTCAGCTAAAGAAATCGCTGGCAGTGATGGCGTTTCTTCAACCCAAAATGTAAAGTGATAGGCACCTAATGTTGACCCTACGATAAAGAATAAAAGCGTCAAAATCATTGCTGAGGCCCCTCCACCTACATTGTATAATGTTCCAGATGCACAGCCATTACCTAGCTGCATCCCAATTCCGAAAAGAAAGGCCCCCAATAACACACTGATACCGACAGGAGAGACATAGCCTGTAGGATCATTTCCGGTAAAACTAAAACCTGTGCTTAAGATAATAGCAAATAACGTTGAAGCAATGGCTAGCATTAACATGTGAGCTTGTATACCTTGGCCATTTCCTACCGATGTCAGTCTACGAAAAGCAGATGTAAAACCGAATCTCGCGTATAGTAGAGTCGCTCCAAGTAAGAGCCCAATAATGAATAAAATCCCTTGAACCCAGTCCGTTGTTTGAACAATCGCAGTTAATAGAGCAAGAGCGATTAAGACGCCGGTGATGACTAGTTTCTTTTGCATCGGGCTTAAGGAAGTAACAAGCGTTGTTCGTTGCTTTAACTGTGGCTGTGGTGTTGTTTCTATTGTTGTTTGTGCCAACTAAATTCCCTCCATAATATATGAAATTAGTATGAATTAATAACTTGCTTATAATAGTACATTATCGACAATAAGTAAAGTCGGTAATTGCTGGTTGATCTCCAACTACTCTCCTACCAAATAGGACTTTTCATTGTTTAGGTAGCTTTTTCTTTTAGGGCAACAGGTCCCTTTTTTCCAAGAATATGAACAACCATCACACCAGAGAGTGCAATAACTCCACCAAGTAGGGAAAGTGTCCCGGGCAACTCGGCCAGCCAAATCCAGGCAACAAGTATCGCTATTGCTGGTTCAAGGTACAACAGGCTCGATACCGAACTAGCATCACCTAATGAAAGGGCGGTTGACCAAGTAATATAGGCAATTGCTGCAGGGAATACTCCGGTGTAGATCGCTGCTAGATTAGCTTCTAATGTCGCTTGCTGAATCGAATCAAATACGCCAGGGGCAAATAATAAAAATGGTATCGTGCCACCCCATGTGAAGTAGGCCGTTAACTCAATCGGTTTATAGCGTTGAAATAGTGGTTTTTGGAAGACGAAGAACACAGAAGTCGCAAATGCGGCTAGTAACACTAGTAATGCACCGCCAGATAAAGATAGTGAGGCTCCAGATGTTCCTAATGTAACCAAAATGATCCCAATAAAACCAAGAGCCAGGCCGATCCATCCATAGAAACCTAATCGTTCTTTTAAAATAAATACAGCGATTATCGCTGTAAAGATAGGTGAAGAACCAATAATCATCCCCGCAGTTCCAGCAGAAACTGTCATCTCACCAAAAGTGACGCCAAAGTGATAGACACTAATCCCTATAAAACTGAGAATCAAAATCCTTAAGGCATCTTCTTTTCTAGGCAAGCGCATCTTCACACCCGGCCATAAAGCATAAATAATAAAGATCGATAAGGATGCAACGAGAAAACGAACAAGGACTAAATGGCCTGGTTCATAGCCTCCATGCAGGCTAGCACGTATCGCTGCGAACGTTGATCCCCAAATAATGACTGTAATAAGTGCTAAAAAGAAAGCCTTCTTATTCATTTTTCTCCCTCCAATCTTGGTGTTAAATAGTACATAACATGATTTCGAAAATGTTTGAAATTTTTCATACTATATTGGAGTATAACGATAGAAGGGCGGAAATGTCTATATTGAGGCTCGTTTAAAATAGTGGAAGTTTCATAATTGTTTAAATGGCAACAAGTGGGGGGAGCTTGTTGCCATTATTAATTGCCTTTAATAAGTAAAAGCAGTTGTCTCTTTTCGTTTGTAAATGACTTTTGAGAGAACAATGCTACATTCATATAAAAACAGTAAAGGGATGATCACTAAAATATCAGATAGAAAGTCAGGTGGTGTGATTAGAACCGAAACGACAATCAGTATAAAATAGGCATACTTTCGTGATTGTTGTAAGCGATATGGATTTAGGATTCCTAAGCTCGTCAAAAACATAATGACAACCGGGAGCTCAAACAAAAAGCCAAAAGGTAGAGTCATATTTAATAGGAAGTGAAAATACTTTTCAGTCGTAAATAACGTTTCAAATAGATCTCCCGATAACGACATTAAAAATTGAAAAATAATCGGATATAAGACGAAATAGCCAAAGCAAATCCCTGTAATAAACAGCATAAAGAGAGCAGGGATGTAAGCTAATGCTACTTTCTGTTCTCGCTTGCTTAATGCTGGTTGAATAAACCTCCAAATTTGATAGGCGGCAATTGGAATGGTTGCCACTGTTGCGACGACGCTTGAGAGCATGAGATAGACCCAAAGGATATCACTTGGGCCAAGAATCGCCAAATTCATTGGTAAATCACGAACTAGCCACTGATATAAATCTTGGACATAAATAAATCCAACGATCAAAGACAGTAAAAATGCAGCTATCGTTATCATGATTCGCTTACGTAATTCCTCTATATGTTCTAGAAAATGAAAGGGTTGTTCATTCATGCTATCCTCCAACGTATGGAGAAAAGAAGATGTAAGTTAGGTATTCACCTACATCTTCTCTCTCGATTAGATTACCTTTTGTTTTTGTTTTTCCTCATCTTCCTCTACGGGTTCATCTTTAACGAGATCGCGTGTTGACGTCTTAAATTCACGAAGTGTTTGCCCAAAGGCTCGTCCAATTTCAGGGAGCTTAGAAGGGCCAAAAATAATGAGAGCAATGACTAATACTAAAATTAAACCAGGAACACCGATATTTTGTAGCATCTTTTTATCTCCTTTCTTTAAAAGCCTCGGATCGCCACAACTGAAGGTCGAGGAATCGTGTCACCTGGACGGTGTGGCCATGTACTCGTTAAGTGCTGTAAGCTTTCGGATCGTTCCCCAGGGTGTTGGATCGATAGAAACAATGTTTTTTCATCTGGGGTAAACCATGGTCCAGTTGCCTCTGCTTCAACAGGTGCAGAAGCAAATTGGAAAGCTTCACCTTTGTCTTTGCCGGTTGTTGGTATTACGAAGACACCATTGTTTTTAAAGTTCGTCCATGCATCTTTGTTCAATCGACTCGTTGAGATGTCAGTCACTGTCCAGAGGTTACCATCTGCATCAAAGTCGAGGTTGTCGGGAGCGCTAAACCCGCTTTGGTTACCACCAGCGGCGAAGATCTCAAACTCAAAGGTTAAAGAACCAAGGTCATCGCCTGTTTCAATAAATCTAGTAATATGCCCATGGAAGTTCGATGTCGTACTGCTATAGTTGTTCGTATGCGCTATAAAAATACTTTTGTCAATTGGACTAATCTCAATATCTTCAGGTCGATCTGTTGGTGTTCCACCAAGTAACATCGCAGCATCATGAGCATGAACGAGTACATCAGCTTGTGTTTGAAACTTATCTAGAAGCTCTTCGCCTTCTTTAGCTGCTTCACGGACAGCTTCAATAGTCAAAGCGATCCATTCACCTTTTTCCATATTGGCAGCATATAGTGTTCCTTCTTCAAGTAGTTTAGAATTTTCTTTGCCTTTGTTTTCATTAAATGTATGTTTACTAATATATTTATAGACACAAGAACCACGCTTATCATCGCCTGAATAGACGACAACTCGTCCATCATCAGCTAATCCCATCGCACAGTTCTCGTGGTGGAAACGACCAAGTGCTGTATGTTTTCGTGGTTTAAAAGCTTTGTCTGTGGCATCAAATGGGTCGACTTCAACAACCCAACCGTAGTGGGTGGTATCAAGACCAGCCTTTTCGGTCGTACTTTCCCAGTTTTCTTCACAAGATAAAACCGTCCCCCAAAGTGTTGCTCCGCCAGAGCAGTTCGCATACGTTCCTTGGACCGTTTTTGCGCCATTTACAGCTGGAGTTCCCGCAGCTGGACCTGTTAATTGGAACGGTGCCAATCCAGAGATTCGACGAGCGTATGTTGATTCGGTATCCATGTTCCACGTACCATTTTTATCTTTATAAACCTCGATAATCGAAAGACCTTGGTTATAGAGAAGCTTTTGAATTTGATTATATGAGTAGCCATTACTCACATCGCCTTCAACAAAGAGTGGGTTCGTATATTCATGATTCACGAGAAGTAAGCCACGGTTACTTCCATCAATCGGCAGATACATCGTGAAATCACAGTTGAAGCCAAATGTATCACCTTTTTCATTGATGACATCACCATAAGCAGCAATCACATCGTATGTATACCCTTTCGGTAGCACGAGCTCATCAATATCAGTTGGATCAATTGGTTTGAATGTTAAGCCGTGACCCTTCTTGTTGTTAGAAAAGCCGAAGTAACTTTCTTTTGCCATGTCGGCTGCAGTCACTGTTGACGTTAAGGCAGGTAAACCTGTGGATGCGACAGCTAATCCTGTCATTCCTGTACCAACATACGTCAAAAACTTTCTACGATTCTTGTCCATTGTCATCATCACCTCATCGATTTGATTTAGGAGAACCTTCACAACAAATAGTAAGCAACAATTATTAAGCTAGAATGGTTAAATTGTAAAAGTAGTGTGAAAATTATGTAAAATAGGCTTAATAAATAGTAAGACTAGGCAAGTAAAGCAAAAAGAAAGGGATGTCCAATATCCTTTGGGGAGCCCTTTAAAACCATGATAAAGGAAAGGAGTGAGTTGATAGGTGGGAGGTTCATTTATAGGTTAACTTTTTATTTCTGCTTGTGGACGTGTGTAGTAGTGCCATCAAATCCATGCACAAATCAGATAGTAAATATGGACGTTTTTATTAATGGAATTGAAGGGTTAGAGGGTATTCAAGAAGTCTGGTTCATATGATTGTCGAATGTCTACGGTGGATTGCTTACATATTATTAGTTTAGAATCTGACACTATGTACATGAATTCGGTAAAATGTTCCACGTGAAACATAAATAGAATATTATAAACCTTTTGTTTTTGTAGAAAAGGCAGAAGGAAAACATGAAAACATAATTGAAATTCGTAGTCATTTCGCTCATTATTATAGAAGAGTGAAGATGGTTTATAACTTTTTAAAAGGAAGGTTACTATGGCTGAAGAAAATATTACGCGAATCCATATGGATGGTAAGGAATTAATTCTTATTGGTACGGCCCATGTTTCGAAGCAAAGTGCTGAGCAGGTTAAGGAAGTCATTGAAGCAGAACAGCCTGATTCAGTTTGCGTAGAGTTAGATGAGCAGCGGTATAAGTCAATCACTGAGGGTGATAAATGGAAAGAGATGGACATCTTTAAGGTTATAAAGGAGAAAAAGGCAACACTTTTGCTGATGAATCTGATGATTTCCTCATTTCAAAAACGAATGGCGAAACAGATTGGTATCAAACCTGGACAAGAAATGATTCAAGGGATTGAATCTGCAAAAGAGATTGATGCTGACCTTGTTCTTGCCGACCGAAACATCCAAATCACGTTTGCCCGTATTTGGCACGGAATTGGCTTATTCGGGAAAGCAAAACTGATGATGCAAATGTTTGCGAGTATCTTTTCAAATGAAAGCGTTTCTGAACAGGAGCTTGAAAAGATGAAGTCTGAGGATATGCTTAATTCGATGCTCCAAGACTTCACAAACACGTTCCCGAGATTAAAAACACCTCTAATTGATGAGCGTGACCAATATCTAGCGCAGAAAATAAAAGAAGCTCCAGGAGAAAAGGTGGTCGCTGTACTTGGGGCGGCACACGTTCCAGGGATTAAAGAGCAAATACATCAAGACCATGATCTAACAACAATTACGCAACTTCCACCGAAATCAAAAGCACCTAAAGTCATCGCTTGGATGATTCCACTCATGATTTTATCGATTATCGCTTATACGTTTTATGCCAATCCTAGTGCGGGTTTTCAACAAACGATTAGCTGGGTATTATGGAATGGCTCGTTTTCAGCCATTGGTGCAGCACTTGCATTTGCTCATCCTTTATCGGTTGTGACTGCGTTTATCATAGCACCATTAAGCTCATTGAATCCACTCATGGCTGCTGGTTGGTTTGCCGGATTTGTGCAAGCATATGTGCGTCGCCCTAATGTTGGAGACTTCGAAACGTTAGCGGAAGATGTATATAGTGTAAAAGGTTTTTGGGGTAATAAAGTGACAAGAATCCTTCTTGTCGTTGTTTTGACGAATCTAGGGAGTACATTGGGTACTGTAATTGGTGGAGCCGATGTATTACGTTTGTTTTTTGAAAACTTATAATTTGTTAATGAACAAAAAAGGGCAATGGGTCAGCGTAAGGCTGATCATTGCTCTTTTTTTGTCTAGTCACCGATAAATGGGCGTCTTGCAAATTTCAGATTGGCGTAGTATGTGTGTTATTGCTCAACTAAATACTCATCACTGTCCATCCAATAAAAATGTTCGATAATTGTTGCGGCACGAGGGCCAAACCCATCTGAGAATTCAACTGGATAATGAGTGATCATGATGAATTTTCCTCCATTATGATTTCCAAGGCTGGCATAAATCGAATAATCATTGTCATCGGTGTTTTGATATTCAGCTAGAGACCAGCTATGGATGTGTTGGTTATCGTCAACCTTTGTTAATTGAATGCCGTCATGTTCTAGAGTCTCGCCTTGAGTGATGTCATAGGGAAGCTTAATTTCGAGATAGACCTCTTCATTTTTATTGTTGCCAAAGTTTGCATAGAATGTGTAGGTTGTATCGTTATCAGAGACTTCAGGGATCAGATCTTCAGGAACATAGGTAATGAATGAATCAGCGTCTTCAAAGAGGTGCAGAGTGAATGATTCTTCCATACCTTCTAACATTATTGTTGTTTCTTGTGTTTCTGGCCACGAACCAGTTTTACTTGTGTCTGTATCTTCTTCATTGGAGTGTTCGTTTTCTTCAGGTGCTTGTGGGTATTCATCTTCAGGAAGAGTATCCTCGGTTGGTGCACAAGCAATGGCTGCTACACTTGTAAGTAATAAGAGGATGAGTGATAAGCGAAAGGTTTTCATATTATGACACTCCTTATAGGTTTTTTGATTCTATTTTATCATGTTTGGAAGTTAATGTATGTGAAGAGATGAAAACGAGTGCTAGAGGAGAGGGGAGTGATCAATAACAATAGAGGGAGAAAGAAGGAGTAGGGGACATTTATTTTAGGTAAAAAAGTAACAAAATCGTAATGTATACATTAATGTAAACATGTATACATTTTGAAAACATAGTGTGTACAATAATGTATACATGTACACGAAGTTGTATACATAGCTTTATATCAGTATGTGTGCATAAATGTATACATGTATTCAATTATGTTTACTTGTGTACACATATGTATGCAACTTATGGGTGATTGACGGATGAAGCAAGGTGCTATATTGTTTATTAGCAGGAAAAATTAATAGTAAGAACGAATTAAAGGTAGTAAGAAAGGAATGATGGTATGAATAATACTAGAACTGCTGCAATCGACGTTGGGAATGATTCAGTTAAGGCGATTTTTGGAAAGATGGATCATGAACTATACATACCAAATGTAATCGCACTTGATACTGAGGATCGCCCGATTATTGGTATTGAAGATTTAAATGATAAAGACCCGCTAGAGGGAATTCACATCCGTGTACATTCACCTGCTTTAAAAGAGAACAATGCAATCTATCGTGTTGGAAATCTAGCAACGAAGAGCGACAATGCCACTGAAATAGATTTTGGTAGTAGTAAGTCAGAAGAAGATCAAACATTAGTGATGTTGTTTGCATCATTGGCGCTCGATGCTGTTCGCGATGAGAATCAAGATCTATTCCGCCGTAACAATAATGTTGTTGATGCCAACTACACATTAGGGACGGGTTTGCCGCTTCGTGAAGTGAAAGAGGGCAAAGATGTCGGCTATCGCTCGCAACTGCTTAGTTCTGTTCACCAAGTAGAGTTTTTAGTAACACCTAAGTATCGTGGATTAAAGGTAAATCTAAGCTTCGATGAAATTAAAGTCTATCCTGAAGGCTTTGCTGCTTATATTAATCTAGTGATGGATAATAACTTAAACATTATTAATCGTGATTTAGTAGATAAGCGAATCTTAATTCAAGATATTGGTGGTCTATCTACTGATATTGCGGTTATTAAAAACCGGAATGTCGATGATGATAAAGCGCAGGGGTATAACATTGGTGTTTCGGAATCATTGGAAGCGATTCGTGAGGAAATTCGTAGCAAGCATGGGGTTGAACTAGACTCACGTCGCGATGTTGTTGAAATCATTACAAAGAAAAATGACCGAAATCATATTATGGTTAAAGGTAGCCGTACAAGTGTCCATGATATTACTGATCGTATTTTACTAGAGTTAGCGAAAAAGCAATATCGTCACTTACGTAACACGTGGCAAAAGAATTCACAGACGGAAATTTGCTATTTCGTCGGTGGTGGTTCAATGGTCTTAAAAGAATATTTGAAGACGTTAAATAATAGTTTGGATGGATATAATATTGCGTTCTTTGAAGATGAGAAAGAGAGTATTTGGATGATGGCAAATGCTTATTATAAGTTAGTTTCTGATTTTCAGAGGAAGAACGCGAAACAACAGCAGCCTGAAAAAGGACAGGATAAAAAGAAGATAAAAAACTAACAGGGTGATTTTGTATGAAAAACGGGAAGACTGGGATTCAGCGGGGCCAGGCGATCACATTTCGGCTTCCGTCTGACACACCAGACCACATCATTAGGCAATTACAAACGTTGAAAGAAACTGAGCGTCGGAACTTTTCAAGCAAAATAGCTGAATTTGTGTTAGAAGGGGTTAATGATTCGCTCGCAAAAGAGAGAGAAACGGTTACGATCCCGCTCCCGCAAAAATTAAATAAGGAGCAGCGTAATTGGCTTAGACATGCTCACTCTGAAGCCCTGTTAGGAAGCATTGTTTATCAATTATTAGCTGATCCTGTTCGCGCGACTTCTGTACTTGCCTCTTTAAATAGTAATGCGCTTGATATTGATGAGGCGTTGTATTTACAGGAGTCAGAACGTACCATGTTTGATGACGACATTAGCCATGAAGAGGTAGATCTAGATCGTGAGAGATTAGCAGTAGATGAAAGTGCAGCTGCTGAAGATACAGCTGACTTTGAAGATGAGTTAGAGAATTTTGATCTCGATCAAGCGAAACAAGAACAAGGTACAGTGAATAATGATGAAGAAGAGGCTGAAGATGAGGAAGAAGATGTCGATGATCTTCTTGGTGGTTTCCTCGCTGAAATGAATAAATAATCGTGATCGTTACTTAAATCAGGTGGCTTACTAGCTGCCTGATTTTTTTATTGGACATGGGGCCGCTTAATGCCCCAGTAAGGATGCTTCGCAGGTAGCTGGTTTCCTTGCTCTGCCCTTGGTTGGAGGTTATTTATTCGATCATTTTGTAATTCACTGCGACAATCGCTACAATGAAGGTAATACATAGGAAAAGGCAGGCTTAAAACATGCGTAAAGAAATAGAGTTGATCGTGAAACCGAAATTTGTGAATAAATTTAAGGGTGGCTATCCGCTTATTTTCAAGGAGGCGATTTTTAACCTTAATGACCTAAAAGAGGAAGGGGCAATTGTCCGCCTTGTTGATCAAAATAAGTCTTTTATCGCAAAAGGCTATTATGGAAAGCAGAATAAAGGCTATGGTTGGATTTTAAGTCGCAAAGATAATGAAGTGATTGATCAAGCATTTGTTAGGAAAAAGCTGCAATCGGCTTTTCAGCAGAGAAAGCATTTTTATGAGGATGAGGGGACTACAGCGTTTCGAGTCTTTAATGGTGAGGGAGATGGGATCGGTGGCCTGACGATTGATTATTTTGCTGGATTTTATTTAATTAATTGGTATAGTGAAGGGATTTATGCGTTTAAAGATGATGTCGTCGCTGCGCTTACGAGCGTAACGGAATTCAAAGGAATATATCAAAAGAAACGATTTAATAGTGATGGGAAGTATATTGACGATGATGATTTTGTCGCGGGTGAGCGTGGTGAGTTCCCGATCATTGTTAAAGAGAATGGTGTAAACTTTGCTATTTACTTAAATGAAGGTGCGATGGTTGGTGTATTTTTAGACCAACGGAACGTTCGTAAAGCAATAAGAGACCATTATGCAGAAGGTAAGTCAGTATTAAATACGTTCTCTTATACTGGAGCATTTTCCGTGTTTGCTGCCCTAGGGGGAGCTAAGAAGACAACGAGTGTGGATTTAGCTAACCGTAGTTTGAGCAAGACGATTGAGCAATTTAGTATTAATGAGATTGATTATGAAGCACAAGATATTATTGTTGAAGATGTCTTTAAATACTTTAAGTTTGCGAAAAAGAAGGAACGAGTGTTTGATCTTGTCGTTCTTGATCCGCCGAGTTTTGCACGCTCTAAAAAGCATACCTTTAGTGCCGCGAAAGATTATAAGGACCTGTTAAAAGAAGCGATTGCCATTACAGCTGATGGAGGAACAGTTGTGGCTTCGACAAATAGCAGTGCATTTGGGATGGATAAATTTAAAGGGTTTATTGATACGGCTTTTAAAGAGCTAAAAGGGAAGTATAAAATCATTGAAGAGTTTAGGCTCCCTGATGATTTTAAAACACTTGACCAATTTAAAGAGGGCGATTACTTAAAAGTGGTGTTTATAAAGAAACTAAAAGGATAAACTAAAGCTGTTAACTTCGTTTTTGGAGTTAGCAGCTTTTATTTTGGATAAAACTATCCAAATTGCGTGAATAAAAAGGTAATTAAAACCAAATATTATGACCAGGTATAAATTTTTATTGCATATAGAGCGGCGACTTGATAGGATGTAATTAGGAAAGTAGAAAAATTCTGTCAAGGCTCGAAAATGGAAGGAGCAACGTACTTATGAAAGAACTTCACACGTTTGGCTGGTATGCAGCTCGTGTAGCACCACATTTACCGAAACAAGCATTTAAACCGGTTCCGTCTCGCTTAATTGCTGGTTCCATTCACCTTTTCGTTGCAGTTACGGGGATCTTGTCGATTGGTTGGTTTGATATGCACCCTTTTTTCAAACTTGCAATTGCTATTATCATTGGAGGAAGTTTTGCTTCGATGGGCTTTTTAGGTCATGAGATTTTACACGGTACGGTTGTTAGAAAGGCTTGGCTTCGCAACCTATTAGGAGCGATAGCATTTTGGCCGCTAAGTACAGGGCCACGACTATGGCGAAAGTGGCACAATATTGAGCACCATAAGCATACTCAGGACGAACATCTTGATCCTGATGCATGGCCAAGTATGGAGAAGTTCTCAAACAGTTGGCTTCTTCGATTAGTTTATCGTATTCCATTTCCATTTCGTGCCGTGTCGAGCTTTTTATCATTGGCATTAACATTTTCAGTTCATTCAATGGCAATGTTTAAGTTATATTTGAAAGAGTTCCATCCAAAGCAACGGTTCACTGTATGGTTGCAAATGGTGTTACCTTGGGTGACATGGATTGGATTGTTATTTTGGCTTGGTTTTGCAGATTGGATTTTCGCATTTCTAATTCCGCTGTTGATTGCTAATTTTATTGTGATGTTGTATATCTCAACGAACCACCGCCTAAACCCGCTTGTTCCAGTCAATGATCCATTGGCCAATAGCTTAACGGTGACTGTGCCACGCTGGGTGGATGCGCTTCACTTTAATTTTTCGTATCATACCGAGCATCATCTCTTTCCAGGGTTGAATCCGAAGTATTATCCGTTAGTCAAAGAACAGATTAAACGGATGTGGCCAGAGAGATATCATGAAATGCCTTTGCATCGAGCGGTCTATTCCTTGTGGCGAACACCAAGGATTTATTATCGACAAGATGAACTCGTCGACCCCCATCGCCATGCCGTATACGGTTCTTTAGGAAATGGGTTAAACCCGGAAGAAATTACGTATCGAAAAGAAGATTCATTAGAAGAATCGTCAGTAGAAAACAAAAATAGTGCTTCAAATTAAAGGTTATAAATGAGCTAGTCTATAAGTGAGTAGCAATTTCCTCTGAGACAATATCTAGAACTTCTTATGAACGTTACTGTATATTGTACTTAAATGAGGTGTGTACTCACTTATCGTCTAGCTTTTTTTCGTCAATAAGCGAACATTTTAACATAGAGGTGAAGAAAATCATGAAAGTAAAGAAAACGAATGCGATGAGAATTCTTGATGCGGAGCAGATTGAATATAACGTCATAACATATGAAAGCAAGGATGGAAAGATTGATGGCGCCTCTGTTGCCAACAAAGTTGGTATGGATCCAGCTGTCGTCTATAAAACGTTAGTTGCGTGTGGAAGTGAAGGGAATTATGTTTTCGTTATTCCGGTTGAGGCAGAATTAGATTTAAAAAAAGCAGCAAAAGCAGCTGGGGAGAAAAAAATAGAGTTAATTCCGGTGAAAGATATACAAGCGATCACTGGTTATATACGTGGTGGTTGTTCACCGATAGGGATGAAGAGGTTGTTTCCTACATATATCGATGAGAGTGTTCATGAACGAGAGCAGGTTGTCGTGAGTGGTGGGAAAATAGGGGTTCAAATAGAGATAACTACTTTTGAATTAATTGCGGTTACGAAGGCAGAAGTGGTGGTAATTGCTAAGTGACGGGAACCTACTAACACGCATGAGGAAAGGGTGTAAAGAGCTAGCTGAAATTTCTTTGTGAGGTTTCCTGACAAGGATCATTACAAACTTTCTGATATGTCTTACTATTGTAACTAACAAACGATGTTAATATCGATTACACGGAAGGGGAAGTGTTAGTTATGGCAATTTCAGTACCGACTCAGGAAAGTTTATTAGCGGAAATTAAGGAAACAATTGAAACAAAAAATGTTGAGTTATTACACCTACAATTTGTTGATCTTGAAGGGACATTAAAGCATGTGACGACAACGGTAGAAAAGCTAGATGATGTTGTTGAAGGAAAAACAATGTTTGATGGTTCTTCAATCACTGGTTTCTCGCCAATTAATAAATCAGACTTATATTTACAACCAGATTTAACGACGTTCGCTGTTCTACCTTGGTCTGTTGAAGAAGATTACGCTGAGGGACGGTTCTTGTGCAGCGTAACAAACCCAGACGGAAGCGATTTCGAAGGTGACCCACGTAATGTCTTAAAAAAAACCGTGAAGAAAGCCGAAGATAAAGGTTATTCAATCAGTATTGGACCAGAGCTAGAGTTTTTCTTATTCGAGACAGATGAAAAAGGTCGTCCGACAACAGAAACACAAGATTTTGCTGGATATTTTGAACCATCACCGCATGATTATGGTGAAAAAGTTCGTTTAGAAATTTACCGCACGTTAAAACAGATGGGCTTTACGATCGAAGCGTCTCACCATGAGGTGGCAGAAGGTCAGCATGAAATTAACTTTAAATATGCCGATGCGCTAGGTGCAGCAGATTTAGCGACAACGTATAAATGGGTCGTTAAAACAGTTGCTAAACAATTTGGTTTGCATGCGTCGTTCATGCCAAAGCCGATCGCAGGTGCAAACGGGAACGGTATGCATACGAATATTTCATTATTTGATATCGAAAAAGGTGAAAATGCCTTTTACGATGAGAGTGATGGCCGTGAACTATCTGAAACTGCGTATCAATTCATTGGTGGCTTGATTGACAATGTAAAAGACTTTGTTGCAGTCATTAACCCATTAGTCAACTCTTATAAACGTTTAGTGCCAGGCTATGAAGCACCTTGTTACATCGCTTGGTCAGCTTCAAACCGATCGGCATTAATCCGTATTCCAGCGACTCGCGGTGCCGGTACTCGTGTTGAAATTCGTTGCCCAGATCCTTCTGCAAACCCATACTTAGCATTTGCAACAGTTGCCTCAGCTGGTCTTGATGGTGTTGAACGTAACGTAACTGCCCCTGAAGAAGTTGTAGATGATATTTTCAGTATGTCCGATGCTGAACTTACAGAGCGCGGAATCGAAAACTTACCACCAAGCCTTGATGCTGCACTTGATGCATTAGAAGAAGGAAGAATTGGTAAGGAAACACTTGGTGACCATGTCTTTAATGAATATATGGAGTTAAAACGTGCCGAGTGGGATAGTTTCCGTACCGCTGTCCATGGCTGGGAGTTAGAAAACTACCAAACGAAATTTTAGTTAATAAAAGCTAGAAACTCAGGTTAGTAAGTGGGTCTAATCAGAGCCGAAATTAAAAATAACAAATATATGAACAAGTGAATGGTGAAATCATTCACTTGTTTTTTGTTTGCTTAAGATTTAAAAACGAGTTAGCTAGCTAGTGGTTTATAAAGCTGATGAAGGACAAAACAGGCGGGAAAAGCAAGGGAAGTGTCCTTCATAAAAATAACTTTATTGGGTATAGCTTTTTCTTCTACTAATGTCAGCTCTTATTAGTTGATCTCCCATTCATTAAAGGATTAAAAAACGCAGGGATTGTTACTACCTCTGCGTTTTGCAATTTACTTGTTAAAGAAAAAAGGAGGTGGTTCGTTTTTCAGCGTTTGGTTTTGTCGATCAGACGACCTTTTTGAAACAATGCTTACCGACATGGAAGTGAGTTTATACGTACCACCTTAGACTTGTTATTTTTGTTTTTGTTTAGGTTTACGCTTGCCTTCTTTTTGGAAGGACTTAAATAGGGAAACGCAAATGATAATTAAAATGATCGTAAACGGTAGTGCAGAAATCAATGAAGCTGTTTGCAGACCCTCAAGTCCGCTACTTAATAAAAGTACCGCTGCGATCGCGGCAATTAACGCACCCCAAATAATTTTGACAACGAGTGGTGGATTAAGGCTCCCACCTGTTGTCATCATCCCTAAAATAAAGGTTGCTGAGTCGGCAGATGTAATTAAGAAGGTGAAAATCAGTAATATTGATAAGATAGAAGCAACCAATGTTAATGGTAATTCATTAAAAGTAACAAATAAGGCATTGGTAACATCTTCATTAACGGCTTCGGCAATCGCTGTATTTTGGAAAAGATCAAAATGTAGTGCAGTTCCTCCGAAAATAGAAACCCAAATCAACGCAATCAATGGCGGAATGATTAATACGCCAAGAACAAATTGTCTTACTGTGCGGCCGCGAGAGACACGAGCGATAAAGCCACCAACAAAAGGTGACCAAGCGATGGCCCACGCCCAATAGAAGATTGTCCAATCGCGAACCCATGTCCCACCTTGATAGGGTGTTAGGCGTAAACTCATTTCAATAAAACGGGAGATGTAATCACCAAGTCCAAGGGTAAAACTGTTTAAGATAAACACGGTTGGTCCTGCAATGAAAACAAAGACCATTAAAATTAACGCCAAGGAGAGATTAAGGTTACTTAAATAACGAATGCCACGGTCAAGTCCAGTTGTGGATGATATTAAATAGAGCACGAGCAAGACTGCAATCGTTATTAACTGTACATACGTCGCATTCGGGAGTCCAAAAACATTTGTCAGACCTCCGTTAATTTGGAGAATTCCAAGACCGACAGAGGTAGCAACCCCCATGACTGTGGCAATAACAGCTAAAATGTCGATCGTGTTACGTAGAGGACTTTTGCCACCAACCCCGATTAACGGATTGAATGTCGTAGAAATTAAGCCATTCTCTTTTTTTCTAAATTGAAAGTAAGCAATTGCAAGCCCAACGATTGTGAAAACCGACCATTGACTAACGCCCCAATGAAAAAATGAATATCGCATCGCAACACGCGCTGCATCATCTGTTAGCTCTGGGATATCTGGTTGTGGTGGGACGAAAAAGTGACTCATCGGCTCAGCAATACCCCAGAAAACAAGACCAATCCCAAAACCGGCACTAAATAACATGCCAACCCAAGTGAAAAATGGATAGTCTGGGGTGTCCTCGTCATTACCAAGTTTGATTCGTCCGTACTTACTAAGAGCTAGGAATAGGCAAAAGAGTACAAAAAGAAAAACGGCAATGAGATAGAACCAACCAAAGGCATAAGTTGTAAAGTCAAAGATCATATTTGAAAAACGTTCAAATGTTTGTGGGAAGATAGCACCGACAAACACTAAAAATGAAATGACAATGGCAGAAACCCAAAAAACAATATTCATAAAACTTGCTTTGTTTTCCATCATAGTTCACCCCTTGTCTGTTTAGATCTAAAAAATATGTAACTTGTTTTATTACTATAACCGTTACGATCGTTTCCTATTTATGATTATATTGAACAACATGGAGTAACGAAAAAACTACGATGAGATTTTCATCGTAGTAAGCGTAAACTGGTAGGTGCATTTTTTTATTTTTGATTCCCTTTACGTTTTGCAGCGGTAACATCAAAACCCGGCTTTGCTTCAAGGTCGTAAAGCTCATTCACTTCTTTTGCTAATTCAAGGTCGTCGTTTGTTTTTGCAATATCTCTTCGTGGTGTTTGTGGTAATGTTGCTTTGTTTTTGTCTCGTGGTCGTTGATCATGCGCTCTACCCATGTTGAAAACCCCTTTCTTTATGGATATAAAAAGTTGTTCAATCATTAGAATGTGGAGACGAGCGTAATTTCATGAAACCAATCGTTGGTATATGACTGTCCGTTATTAGTGTCGCATTGGGCTATAGGTGAATAACGTATTAGCATCAATTATGGTTTTAAGGGTGAGTGAATAGTGGCAGATTATGAGTATGGTTATATGACGAGGGAAGAAAGGATTCCGATTCAGTTTCCGCCCCAACATCAGTCAGTTCAACCTGGTCTAGAATGGGTAATGGAACCTCGTCCAATTGCAGAGGATGCTAGTTACCGCAAGGCAGGGAAATTAACCGGGAAAACAGCAATCATCTCAGGCGGAGATAGTGGCATCGGCAGAGCTGTTGCGATCCTTTTTGCAAAAGAAGGTGCGAATGTTGTGATTGCTTATCTCAATGAACACCGCGATGCTTTTGAAACGAAACAGCGAATTGAACAACTTGGACAACGTTGTTTAACGATAGCGGGGGATCTTGGTTATGAAGATGTATGTCGTCAAGTTGTCTCGAAAACAGTTGAAACATTTGGAAAGGTTGATATTATCGTTAACAATTGTGCCGAAGCTCATCCGCGAGATCAGCTTGAAGAGATTAGTGCACACCAACTGATACGTACTTTTCAAACGAATGTATTTTCATACTTTTACTTAACGAAAGCTGCCCTCCGCTTTTTGGATGAAGGAAGTGCAGTTATTAACACAGCTTCTGAAGTTGCATTCGAAGGTCAGCGTAACGTTTTGGATTATGGTGCTACTAAGGGAGCGATTATTTCTTTTACAAAATCACTAGCACTAAACCTTGTTGATCGAGGTATTCGGGTGAATGGAGTCTCACCAGGACCTGTATGGACGCCGCTCATTCCATCAAGTTATCCGGCATCAGATATGCTTACGTTTGGTTATGGTACGCCAATGAAGCGGGCTGCACAACCGTTTGAGTTGGCACCGGCTTACGTTTATTTGGCTTCAAACGACTCACGTTATGTGACTGGTGAAACGATCCATGTTAGTGGTGGGATGATCGCGGGCTGTTAAACCGATTGTTATCGTTTAATCTGGGGACAATAGGTATAAAACGTGTGCAGGAAGGGTCAATCATGGACATTTCAGTATTAGGGTTTAATATCCACCACGGTAGAGGGATGGATTTACGCCTTGATTTAGATCGGATTGCAGCAGTAATTAAAAAGAGCAGTGTCGATATTTGTGGTTTACATGAAGTTGATCGGCAATTTTCATTACGGAGTCGCTTTCAGGATCAGGCAGTTGTCCTAGCTCAGCGGTTAGACATGAATGTAGTATTTGGCCCGGCAATTACGCGTGGGGAAGACAGTCAGTTTGGTAACGCGCTCTTATCTCGTTACCCAATTAGTGACTATCACCACCACGTTATCGGCTCAGCTAGAAAACGTACCGAAGATCGCTCCATCATTGAAGCGACCGTTGATCTAGGTGGAGTTGAGGTCATTTGTTTTGTTACGCATTTTAGTTTGAATCGGGATCTTCATCAAAAACAGGTGAGTTTTTTAACGAATCGTATTTGTGTGAAGGAAAAGCCAGTGATCATCATCGCCGATGGCAATCGAAGGCCTCAGTTTTCTGGTTGGGTGCCGTTAACACATTATGTATATGATGTTTGGAGTAGTAGAAAAAATGGAGCTACATTTCCAGCTACTTTTCCACTCATTCGCCTTGATTACTTGTTTGTCAGTGAGCACTTCGATATCCGTACAGCAGAAGTCGTTAAAGCAAATCCTATCGCCTCAGACCATTTGCCGGTAAAAGCAGTTCTAAACTTGAAAAAGGATGGGTAGCAAATCGATGCTCCCATCCTTTAAATTATACTAAATAAGCAAAATAGATGATGAATATAACAGATAACCCATACATAATCGGGTGAATCTCTTGTCGCCTCTTAATCGCGAACATCATAATCGGATATAAAATAAACCCAAGAGCAATCCCCGTTGCAACGCTAAATGTAAGAGGCATCATAATGACTGTGACAAAGGCAGGGATCGCAATCGCAAGGTTCCCCCACTCAATGTTATACAACTGTTTTGCCATCAAAATCCCAACAATGATTAGAGCAGGGGCAGTTACGTAAGACGTAATAACAACGAGTAAAGGTGAAAAGAACATCGATACAAAGAATAATCCAGCAACGACAACAGCCGTAAAACCTGAACGTCCACCAGCTGCAATTCCTGAAGAGGACTCGATTAACGACGTTGTTGTTGATGTTCCGAGCACAGAACCAGCTACGGTTGCTGTTGAATCTGCAAATAGAGCTTTGCTCGCCCGTGGGATTTTATTCCCTTTCATAATCCCGGCTTGGCTGGCAATAGCGATTAACGTTCCAGCCGTGTCAAAGAAATCGACAAACAAAAAGGTAAAGATAACAACGAGTAAATCAAGTGTAAAAATGTTGCCTAGTTCTTGAAAAGCAACCCCGAAAGTTGGCTCAAGGCTAGGAATTGCACTGACGATTTGATCTGGTCGATCGCTAATCCCGAAGATCACACCAATGATAGCTGTAATCACCATTCCGTAGAAGATCCCACCATTGAAACCTCGCACTAATAATATGATGGTAATAATAAAACCGATGATGGCTAATAACGTTGGCCAAGCCGTCAGGTTCCCAAGGGCTACAAAAGTAGCGGGATCATCAATGATGATCTCAGCATTCTTTAAACCGATAAAAGCAATGAAAAATCCAATCCCGGCTGATGTTGCATATTTTAAATCTTTTGGAATGACATTGATAATTTTCTCGCGGATTTTTAATAACGTGATGAAGATCATGATGATCCCAGAAGCAAGGACACCGGCAAGTGCTGTTTCCCAAGGGATGCCCATGCCGACCACGACCGAGTACGTAAAGAAAGAGTTAAGCCCCAAACTTGGTGCTAATCCAATCGGATAGTTAGCAAGCAGCCCCATTAAAAGTGTTCCAATGATGGCAGCAAGAGCCGTTGCGGTAAAGACAGCTCCTTCATCCATACCGGCTTCCCCTAAAATCATCGGGTTCACCGCTAATATATAAGCCATAGATAGGAACGTCGTTAAGCCTGCAGTAAATTCTCGTCTGTAATTCGTTCCTAATTCATCAAAGCGAAAGAATTGTTTCATGATGCATATCCTCCTGTATGTTAAATAGAAAAGCGCCAGGTGCCTGGTTATCGGCGACCAGCACTGGAGGGCCGACATAAGAAGCGCTGTTATGCTTCGAATGACGGACCGAAGTGACCTCGAGCCGATGGCACCTGAAGCTAGACAAATAGAAAAGC